>JAFGWD010000055.1 GCA_016937315.1 Rhodospirillaceae bacterium | reverse complement strand
TCCCAGCATCGCCTTCGCGGCGGCTCCTGCCATTGTATCCCTTGGCGACCAACGCAATTCGGCGGGATTTATGAGTCTACGTCCTAGTTACGAGCACGTTCCACAGCACTGATCACCGTGGTTGCACGCAATGCCGCGATAATGTTGGTGAGGTGGCGTACGTCCCGAACTTCAATATCCACGATGATTTCAAAAAAGGCTTTGGATCGGTTCGCGATTTTCAGATTAACGATGTTCCCGTTGTTTTGAGCAATCAACATAGTCAGCGTGCCAAGGGCCGATGGCTCGTTGGTTAGAATCAGTTTCACGCGGCCAACATGAGACTCTGTCGTGTTGTCCTCTTCCCACGAAATATCCAGCCAGCGTTCCGGTTCATCCGCCAGACGTTCAAGGGTCGGGCAGTCGATGGTATGTACGGTCACCCCTTTGCCCGTCGATACAATACCGACAATACGGTCCCCAGGCAGTGGATGGCAGCATTGGGCAAAGTGGATGGCCATACCAGGGATCAAACCCTTAATCGGTAGCGCCGCGCCGGGCTTTGGCTTGGTCCGGGCCCGCACCATCGGCACCACTTTGTCGGGTTTTGGCTGGTCTTTAAGTTCTGGATAAACCGCCTGTACCACCTCGCGGCCCGTGACATTCCCTTCTCCGACCAACGCACGCAGGTCATCTGCACTGCCAATCTTGAATTGCTTCAGGCAACCTTCAAGGCCCTTTTCGCTTAATTCCACACCCGCTTGGCGAAACGCCCGTTCCAGAATCTGTTTGCCGAGTTCGAGGTACTGTTCGCGCTGTTGCGTCCGCACAAAACGGCGAATACGAGTCCTGGCCTTTGCGGTGACCACGAACCGTTCCCATTCCGCAGATGGGTGCTGTGTCTTGGACGTTACGATTTCAACCTGGTCGCCATTTTTGAGTTCTGTCCGCAAGGTCACGATACGGCCATTGACCTTTGCCCCCACGCAGCGATCACCAACCGCCGTATGGACCGCATAGGCGAAGTCCACTGGTGTTGATCCGCTGGGAAGCGAAATCAAATCTCCTTTTGGCGTGAAGCAAAACACCTGGTCCGCGTACATTTCCAGGCGGGTGTTTTCCAGAAACTCCTCGGGGCTTGACGCATGATCGAGGATTTCCAACAGTTCCCTCAACCAGCGAAATTGCTTGCCATCATGGCTGTGACCTTGCTTGTATTGCCAGTGTGCGGCGACACCCAGTTCATTGACCGCATGCATTTCACGGGTTCGGATCTGAACCTCAATGCGGTGACGCTGTGGACCAATCACGCCAGTGTGCAAACATTGATAGCCGTTGGGCTTTGGAGTCGAGATGTAGTCCTTGAAACGCCCCGGAACCATCGAATACTGACTGTGAATAATGCCCAAGGCGCGGTAGCAATCCTCTAGATTGTCCACCAATATCCGAAACGCCATGATGTCGGACAGTTGCTCGAAGCCAACGTCCTTGCGCTGCATCTTGCGCCAGATCGAATAGGGTGTTTTTTCCCGTCCCGTCACGTTGGCGATTACCCCCCCGGCCCCCAGGGTATCGCGCAGTTCGTCAATGATGGTGTCAATAAGGGCGGTTCCCTGCTCACGCAGGAAGCTCAAACGCGTAATGATCGATTGCCGTGCGTCACCATGAAGCTCGGAAAAGGCAAGATCTTCCAGTTCCGACTTGATTTCCTGTAAACCGATGCGCTCCGCCAACGGCGCATAGATTTCCATGGTTTCAAGGGCAATGCGGCGGCGTTTTTCAGGGGAGGCCACAAAATGCAAGGTCCGCATATTGTGTGTGCGGTCCGCCAGCTTAACCAAAAGGACTCGGATGTCCTCACTCATGGCAAGAACGAATTTACGGAAGTTCTCGGCCTGTTTCGAAAGATCGGATTGTAACTGGATGCGCGTCAACTTGGTCACGCCATCGACCAAAACCGCAACGTCCTGGCCGAACATTTCCTTTATTTCTTGGAATGTTGCGGGTGTATCCTCAATCGTGTCATGAAGAAGGCCGGTAATAATTGAGGCGGAATCCAGTCTGTATTTCGTCAGGATACCCGCAACTTCAATGGGGTGCGAAAAATAGGGATCGCCGCTTTCACGTACCTGGCTGCCATGCATTTTCATGGCATAAACATATGCACGATTGAGTGCGCCCTCATCCGCCGTCGGATCATAGGACTTTACCCGTTCCACCAGTTCGTACTGGCGCATCATGCCCATGCTGGCCTCAATTTTTTCGCCTCCACCAATCCGTTTCAGACGACAAAAGCGGCTAATGCAGCCGCTTTTGTCCGACGGCGCGCCCGATCAAGCGCCCCCATAACACTGTGTCTTTCGGAACCGAAATTCACTGGGCCGGAAAGACGTTCATTCGTCGACTTCGGTCTCGTCTGACGTTTCGATATCGTCAGAGGAAATGAGATCCGCCTCATCCTGCTCGGTCAGGGAATCTTCGCGCATTTCCTGAGTCAGGTCCAGATTCATCGATGCTTCGGCAAGCTCAATTTCAATCGCTTGGATTTCCGCATCGTCTTCCGGTTCATCAAAATCGACGGTCTTTTGCAGCCCCTGGATCAGAGCTGTTCGCAGGCCCTCAATACTTACCGTTTCGTCCGCAAGTTCACGCAGAGAAACCACGGTGGTTTTATCGTCGTCGCGGTCCACCGTCAGCGGAGCACCTGCCGCAATGTCTCGTGCTCGCTGAGAGGTCAAAAGGACCAGTTCAAAGCGGTTCGGAACCTTGAGAATGCAGTCTTCTACCGTGACGCGCGCCATAAGATATCCTGATCATCGCAAAAAAAGGGAGAGCACTTTTAATCCCTACCAAAAATAAAGGCAAGTCCCGTGCGCTGCAAGTCCCCACACGCAGATCATGAAAGACGATGAATTTCCTGATCGGAAGGCAACGCAGCAATCAAGGAGGTAAGCCCCTGCCCCAATACGGGGTGCTGCCAGTCAGGGGCAATATCGTGCAAAGGATAGAGGACAAAAGCGCGTTCATGGAGCCGTGGATGCGGCAGAATCGGCGCTTCGTCACGAATTTCGCCATGATAATCAATTAGGTCAAGATCTAGGCTTCGAGCCGCATTGGGAAGTGACCGGCATCGCCCGAACTCTGCTTCAATGGCGTGCAATGCCGCAAGAGTTGCCTCGGCATCCTTCGTCGTTTCAATGCAGGCGACACCATTGATGAAAAAGGGCTGCTCCGAAATCGGGACCGGTGCGGTTTCATACCATGGTGAACACGCCGTTACGTTTAAGCCGAATCTTGGAAATCGGGCCAAAGCCGCTTCTAAGGTTTGACGCGGCGAACCATGGTAACTTGGCAAATTACCGCCAAGCGCAACAAGAATCACAGCAGTTCCCCTCGCAAAAGAATACAAATACGGTCGATTTTTGGGTAAAACCCGTTGACCACAGTGGGTCTAGCACCTTACATAACCTGAACGAGGGAAGGTCGGATATTTATTTGTTCCGGTTTGTCCGGATTTCGCGGTCGGGCGTGGCTGTCGAACGTATTAAAAAAACGTATTTTATTCGCTTCATTTTCGCGGCTTACGTCTCGCCCATTACGCAATGCTTCCTGTTTTTCGGGATTGCCGACAATGATTTTCTATTCTCAGGAACGAATCGGTCTGTTTATCGACGGATCGAATCTTTATGCTGCGGCCCGTGCGCTTGGTTTTGACATTGATTACAAGCGTTTGCTGGAGCTGTTTGCCGAAAAAGGCATCCTGGTTCGTGCTTTCTATTATACCGCACTAATCGAAGACCAGGAATATTCCCCTATCCGCCCCCTGGTCGATTGGCTGGACTATAACGGCTATACCATGGTCACCAAACCGACCAAGGAATTCACCGATGCGTCCGGCCGTCGCAAAATCAAGGGCAACATGGACATCGAATTGGCCATCGACGTCATGGAAATGGCCGGACATCTGGAGCACATTGTTTTGTTCTCTGGTGACGGTGACTTCCGTCGTTTGGTTGAAGCCGTACAGCGCAAAGGTGTCCGCGTGACCGTGGTCAGCACCGTTCGGTCGCAACCACCAATGGTTGCCGACGAATTGCGGCGGCAAGCCGATAATTTCATCGAATTGGTGGAGTTGCAGCCGATGATCGCCCGATCTCCCGGATCAAACGCGCCACGCGAAGATCTACGGATGCCTCTGAGCCGAGAGAACCCGGAGCACGAGCTAATGGGTCCTCTAGACGATGACGAATGAGTTGAACAACGGAAGCGCACCGGCCTCCGACTGTGCTTTGTGTCCACGCTTGTTCGACTTTCGCATACGGAACAGCCAAACGTTTCCGGCCTATTTCAATGCCCCGGTCCCCTCTTTTGGGGAACCGGCGTCTTGGCTCTTGATCGTTGGCTTGGCTCCTGGTCTTCATGGGGCCAACCGCACGGGTCGACCTTTTACTGGTGACTATGCGGGAGACCTTTTGTACGAAACCCTGCTGGCTTTTGGCTTGGCCAAAGGAACCTATGGGCGGGACCCAGAGGATGGACTAACGCTTTTGGGATGCCGCATTGTCAATGCCGTGCGGTGCGTCCCGCCGGAAAACAAGCCAACCCCGGCTGAAGCCAAAACGTGCCTCCCGTTTCTCGGTGCAGAAATCGCTGGCAATGCAAATGTGAGGACTATCATCGCGCTGGGGACTATCGCCCACAACGCAGTATTGAGCGCCTTGAATGTTCGGAAAAGCACACACCCCTTCGGTCATGGACGTATCCATGATCTGGATCGTGGCGTATGCCTGATCGACAGTTACCACTGCTCCCGCTACAACACCAATACACGCCGTCTCACGCCAGAGATGTTCCACGCAGTGTTCGCAAGCGCCTGCACCTTCGCCCCCAAATAATATACTACCCTCGGTCACGCATGATGCGGGCTTTGTCGCGCTGCCAATCGCGGTCTTTTTCCGTATCCCGTTTATCGTGTTGCTTCTTACCCGTGGCGAGTCCCAACAGAACCTTGGCGATACCCTTGTCATTAAAGTAGAGCTTTAGAGGCACAATGGTGCGCCCTTCCCTGGCGACCGCTCCCAGCCACTTACGTGCCTCACGCTTATGGAGCAGCAGCTTGCGAGGGCGTCGCGCCTCGTGCTGATAGATCGTGGCCTTGGCATATTCAGGGATGTAGGCGTTATAGAGGGCAAGCTCCGCCTCCCCTCCGCTCTTCATTCCTCCGGCGTACGAATCACTCAGGTTGGCCTGTCCATGGCGCAAGGATTTAACCTCGCTACCAGACAGCACCAAACCAGCTTCCACAGTCGTTTCGATTGCGTAATCGTAACGTGCCCGGCGATTTTCACTCACCATGCCGGTGGAAATCAAAGCCTTACGCGGTTTTTTCATAGCGTCAGACAAACACCTTACAGAAAAGAAGGGTTACAGAAGTCCCACCTTCTTCATCGCGGTTTCAACTTTTACACGGCCTGCGTCGGACAACGGAGCCAAAGGCAACCGGCAATCCGATAACCCCCGACCCAGCAAGGACATCGCGTATTTCACCGGAGCCGGACTGGTTTCACAGAACATCGCTTCATGCAACGGCATCAAACGGTCACGAAGTTCCCAAACTTTCGCATATTCCCCCGCCATCCAGGCTTTGTGGAGATCGGAACACAACTTCGGCGCAACATTGGCCGATACCGAGATACAACCGTGCCCCCCCTGAGCCAAAAAGGCGGTTACCGTCGCGTCCTCACCAGACAACTGCACAAAGTCAGGTCCAATTTCTGTACGCACCTTAAGGGGACGCGCCAAATCGGCCGTTGCATCCTTAACACCAACAATATTAGGCAACTTGGCCAGACGTGCCATGGTTGCCACCGACATATCAATGACGCTACGGCCAGGAATATTGTAGATAAAAATCGGCAAGTCCACAGCTTCGGCAATGGCCTTGAAATGCAAATACTGGCCTTCGGGGTTTGGCTTGTTGTAGTATGGCGTGACCAGCAACAAAGCATTAGCCCCCGCCTTTTGAGCATGCAGGGAAAGACTGACCGCTTCTTCCGTTGAATTGGAGCCAGTCCCAGCAATCACGGGCACACGCCCCTTGGAGACTTCGATACAAATCTCGGTCACGCGATTATGTTCATCGTGCGATAATGTCGGAGATTCCCCGGTGGTCCCACAGGGAATCACCGCATGGGTGCCTTCCGTGATTTGCCAGTCGACGAGAGCGGCAAACGCTTTTTCATCGACACCACCATCACGGAATGGGGTAACCAAAGCGGTCATCGAGCCTTTAAACATTGGACGCTCCATCGATCAAAAATCCGTCTTGCGAATGTGGTGAATCCGGGGTTTATACCACTTGATGGGTTGAAGCGACAGAATAACCATAAGCTCCCCACACGGCAATTGCGTGGTCATGATCTTGGTATCAAGAACGATGACATTGGCAGGCTCTCAAAGACATTTGATGATGATTCGCACTCTCTCAGTGATTGTTCTCGGCTGTATGTTCGGATTCGCCCCAATGGAAAGCGTGTCTTATGCACACGCCAAAACCAGTGGTGACATCAGAATCGCTGCAGCCAATACCAAAAAAAAACCGCCGAAAACCGCTACGGTTAAGAAGACGGCAGGCAACAAGACCATAAAACATGCGCGGCCTCCAAAGGCCCCGCCCCGGAAGCCCGAACCACGACATCCTGGCTTTATCTCGGCTGAGTCGGGAAATTGGCGAGATGTCCAAAAAACCATCGCCGCCGCACCTAAGACTCCACAAGCCAAAATTCTGACGTGGATGTATTTGCGTGCGCCCAAAAGTGGTGCCCCTTTCTCATCCATCCGCAGTTTCCTGGAAGCCAACCCATCTTGGCCGGATCGCACGGGCTTAAAACGCCGCGCCGAAGAGGCGCTTTGGATCACGGCAGGAGAACAGGATCGGCAGCGCTGGTTTGCGAACGGAAAGTCTATAACGCGCGAAGGCGCCATATGGATCGCCGAACAGGAAGCCGCCCAAGGACATACCGAGGAAGCGAGCAAACGTTATCGCCGAATATGGGGCTCAGAGGTCTTTAACACGGAACAGGAAGAAGCTTTTCTGAAGACGCATGGACATCGGTTGCACGCCCAGGATCACCAAGAACGCCTAGACAGGCTGATTTGGGGGCACCGCTTTGGTGAAGCCCATCGGCAACTGCAACGAGTCTCCGAACCTTTCCGTACCATAGCCGAAGCCCGTATTGCACTGTCCTCCATGAGCAGTCGGGCAAAAAACGAACTGCTGCGTATTCCCAAAGAGTTACGTGAAGACCCTGGCCTGACTTACGAACATGCCCGATGGTTACGGCGCAGAAACAAGGATGAAGACGCTGCGGCCATATTGCTTGCCTATGATGGCCCACGCCCGCATCCCGATCTCTGGTGGAAGGAACAAGCGATTCTGTCTCGTGATGCCCTTGCTGCGGGGCGGATCAGCCAAGCCTATAGCCTGGCGGCTAAACACAGTCTGACGTCTATATCCGATATCGCTGATGCGGAATGGTTAGCGGGATGGATTGCTTCCCGTTTCCTGCACGATAATACGGCGGCGGAGCGCCACTTCCAGCGTTTGTACGATATTGTTGAAACGCCTGTCAGCCGTGCCCGTGGGGCCTATTGGCTAGGGCACGTCTTTTCAACAAAAGGCGATACAGAAAAAGCGCGGCACTGGTATATCCTTGCGGCAAAAGAACCGACGACTTTTTATGGGCAACTGGCCGCGCTCAATATCCCCAAAGATCTTTTTGTCCTTCCCCCAGAACAAAGCCTTTCCAAGGATTCGATATCCTGGGTTCGTCGTCATGAATTTTCTGAGATTCTACGGTTTCTAGATCGCGCCGGAGAGGATCGCTTGTTTGCGACCTTTGCCCGTGCTTTTTACAATGCCGCGCAAGATGACAGTCGGCGACTATCTGTCGTTGCCTTTGTTTCGGATTTGTCACTCTCTCAGGGGGTGCGTTTATCACGCCTGTTGCGTCAACATAACGTACGCGAAACCCGGTTCAGTTATCCCGTTCCGGCATGGATTGATCTGCCCCAGTCACCCTCTCCTGCCTTAGTGTTGGGTGTGATCCGGCAAGAAAGTAACTTCGATAGCAAAGCTATCAGTTCCGCTGGAGCCAGAGGGCTGATGCAATTGATGCCCAGGACGGCCGAAGATGAGGCGCGGATGATGAAGCAACCCTATGCTCCAAGCGCGTTGCTTCGTCGCCCCAGCGTCAACGTCGCCATTGGTGGACATTATCTTAATCGCCTGCTTAACCGTTATGATGGGCATCCAGCGCTCGCTCTGGCTGCCTACAATGCCGGTACGCGACGGGTGGATCAATGGCTACGCGAAATCGGCGACCCGCGAACGGATGATATCGATACACTCACGTGGATGGAGTCCATTCCGTTCAAGGAAACCCGAAATTACGTGCAAAGAGTTATAGAAAATGCGGAGATTTACAGTGTCCGAACTGGGGATATGAGAACCAACATTGTGAAATGGGCTAAGACCCCATAGAAAACAGGCCGGACATGACCATGTCCGACCTGAATGGTTTCGTACACAGGCCCAATCCGTTTAGGACGCAACCCCCATCAGACCACGCACTGGCTTACCTGGAATGGGGCGAGGCGACTCCCCCTCAACCACGGCTTGACCTTCGGGTGCTTCGGGCGCAATAGCGGTCACAAGTGGGGCTGCAATTGCCGGACGTTCATCAATCGGCGATTCATCGTCGCTGCGGCGGCACATTCCCTGCAAAAAGGCACCGGGCTCAATGGCCAAGCTTTGATGGTGAACATCGCCAATCATACGTGCCGTTGATGCCAAGAACACGTTTTCGGCATGGACTTGGCCGGTTAACTGTCCGTGCAGGCGCAACGATGTGGACCACACTTCGCCCATGACCTCGCCACTCAATCCAACGATCAAGGACGTGCATCGGATATCCCCTTTGACACACCCATCCACCTGAACCTCACCATCACTCACAAGGTCGCCAGTGATAGTCAGACCACGGCTAATGATTGAGGGATGGAGAACCTTCTTGTCAGCCATATTCGCCTCTTTTGCCGGTGTCTTATTGGTTTTTCTGAACATAACGTTTAACCCTGACCAATTCCTTGGGGTTGTACGGTTGTCCGTTACGGCGCACCTCGTAGTGAAGATGGCGTCCCGTGCTCCGCCCCGTATTACCGATTAGACCAACCTTCATACCAATCTGAACCTCGTCCCCCACCTTCACCAATGATTTTTCAAGGTGGGCAAAACGAGTCAAGAATCCCATTCCGTGGTCGATATCAACCACATTTCCATAGTTTCCACGGTCCCCGACGAAAACCACTGTTCCCGGGGCAGTGGCCAACGCAACGTCCCCCTTCTCCCCTCGGAAATCAATCCCCGAATGGCTGGCCAAAGTCCCGGTGAAGGGGTCTCGGCGATAACCGAATCCACTGGTGATACGAGGCGATTTTACAGGATAGCCGAGAGGAAGGGAATCCATCAAACGCGACAGACCATCCCAACGGTCGATCAGATCATTTAAATCCCGCATCGCGGTATTCAGGTCCTCACGACCAAAATCAGGAAGATCAGCAGGAATGAAGGGACCACCACGATTGCCCTCTTGCTTACCCAACAGATCCTCAACATTCAGGCCGGTTTTTTTTAACGTTTTTTCGATTTGGGTGATGCCACCATCGGCCAAGGACGAAACTTGCTCCAAAATTTGCTTCTGAGCGCCTTGTATACGCAACAAACGGTCTCCGAGATTCTTGTTTTCGGCAACCAACTTATCGCGTTGTGTCATAGCCAAATCACGCTGCAAAACGGCCTGACGGAGGTCCAGGATATCGCTATCGACTTCACCTTTTTGTGCAAGGCGGAGCATGCGGTCATCAATTTCCGCAAGTTGAGCACGGAGACGATCACGTTCGTGCTCTATAACTTGACGATCATTCTCAAGAGAGGCTTGTTTGGCCTCCAAAGCGTCAAGGTGTTTCTGGTCTCGTTGTTTCGCAGCATCGGAACGATCACTGGCATTTAGACGCTTTTCCAGAGCCAGTTTTTCGCTTTGGAGATCCGTCTCCTGCACAGAAATCTTTGCAAATCGGGTATGGCTTTTCTGAAGATCCGCGATGATCAACGCCATCCTCTCGCGATAGCTGACAATTTCTGCCAGAACTTCGCCGTGAGCGGTGCGTGCAGCTTCGACCTGCTCTCTCTTTAAGGAAAGTATCGTTTCATGAGCAACCTGCATGCCGGTGCTATAGGCTGTCCACCCCAACAAACCAACAAAGACCGTTGTCATGAAAACCTGACGAGTCGTGGTCAGAGTAATGGTCCGACTTGCCCCACTGGTTCGAATGTAAATCAAGCGCTCAGGAAAACGCCGCCGAAACCACGCTACAAAGCGCGAGTCATCTGGGTGCGATGGATCGAATGACACGGGCTCCCCCCACGTTTGGCTCACACACTTACCCCAAAACCACGGGGCTCCCCACAAGAACTGGGCTACAAAACGTTCTGCCCCCCTATTCCCGTCCAGAGAGGGTAAGACGCGCTACCCTTAAAACATCACGGGCTACAAGGGTTAGACACAGACGCGACCGCGAAAAAACTATCTTGCCAAACGCCTCATGACAAGGCCGAATACAAACACTCTACCAGACTCCATCTCTATCTCGGGCTAACTCGTGGTATGGTATGCACAATCTTATCTCGTGAGAAGAGTTTATCCTCAGTGGCGTTTTTAAGAAACATTCTATCAATAACGCCATTCTTTCTGTCCCGAGTCTCCATTCAAGAGGCCGCATGATAAACACACTTGGAACACGCCTGTCTGTGATACTTGCCACATGGTTTGGTGTTGGTCGAATTCCGGTGGCTCCAGGAACGTTTGGATCCCTCGCCGCCGTTGTTTGTGCTGTGCCCCTCATCGGGCTGGGGGGAACACCTGCCCTGGCCTTTGCCGCCGCATTTGTCAGCCTGTTAGGGATACCCATTTCCTCCCACGCAGAAAAAACCATGCAGCGCAAAGATCCTGGCTGTATCGTGATTGATGAAGTTGCCGGACAGTGGATTGCTCTGTTACCGGCGGCTCCGAACTTAACGTCATACGCCATTGCGTTTACAGCATTCCGCACCTTCGATATTTTGAAGCCAGGCCCCGTCGGTTGGGCTGACCGGTCATTGGGTAAGGGGCTGGGAATCATGGCCGATGATATTATAGCAGGGGGATTGGCAGCTGCGGTGGTTGCTCTTTTGGGTCCATTCTTGCCGCCGATCATTCGATTTTTTTGATGATTTAAGGACGATCAAGTAATGACGGGATCTCCTCTGCCTGGGCTCCATCTTGCCCAAGATGTGTTGCGTTTAGGGATGGAAACGCAAACCCGTATCGTAACGGCGGAATCCTGCACTGGCGGCTTGATTGCGGCGGTTCTGACCGAAACGGCAGGGGCTTCATCCGTTTTCGAGCGTGGATTCGTGACCTATTCCAATGAAGCCAAGATTGAGCTTTTGGGGATTGATGCCGCCCTGTTGGCAGCACATGGTGCCGTCAGTGAAGAGATTGCACGTGCCATGGCCGAGGGGGGACTTGCCAACAGCCGTGCCGATGTGTCCGTGTCTGTTACGG
>JAFGWD010000054.1 GCA_016937315.1 Rhodospirillaceae bacterium | reverse complement strand
TCACCGCCGCTTCGTTCGCCGCCGTCGCCGGAGCCTTTTCCATGGCCTTTGCCATGGTGTTCGTGAAATTTCTATCCCGCACCGAGACCTCTATCGCGATCCTGGCGTTCTTTTCCTTAAGTGCGATTTTCACCACGCTGATTCCGACAATCACAGTCTGGCAAACCCCCAGTCTCATTCAAATCGGCTGGTTGGCCTTGGTGGGCGGCTTAGGAAGCATGGGGCAATACCTCTACATCCGCGCCTACCGCATCGGCGATGCGTCAGTGGTCGCGCCATTCAACTTTCTGCAACTGCCGTTTGCGGCGTGTCTGGGGTATTTGGTTTTTGCCGAGATGCCAGGACACGCCACCCTGGTCGGAGGCAGCATCATCATCGTCTCGGTGCTTTACATCATGCGCCGGGAGGCCGTGGTCCACCGCAAAGTCAACCAAATCCCCCCGGTAGCGTAACCCATCATCCCGAGCGGGGAAGACCGTCTTTCAGAATACGATTGATGAATGCCGGAACAATTTCCGTCGCTGGGCCGTAAATCGCCTCGGAAAACAGAGTCGCGCCCTGAGACGGCTCCAGATTCAACTCCACGGAATGCGCCAAGCCACGATACCGCACATGCTGCACAAACCCCGCCGCTGGATAGACATTGCCCGACGTCCCGATGGAAACAAACAGGTGGCAGGTATCCAGGGACTCATAAATCTTATCCATGCCCAACGGCATTTCCCCAAACCACACCACGTGCGGACGAAGCCCACTCTTCCGGCCACAGTGCGGACACGGGGTGGTGGTAAACAAGTCATCGTCCCATACCATCAACGCATCGCAATATGCACACCGTGCCTTCATCAACTCCCCATGCATGTGGATCAAATTGGTCGATCCGGCACGTTCATGCAGGTCATCAATGTTCTGCGTGACCAGCAAGACCTCCCCAGGCCATTCCTTTTCCAAAAGAGCGAGAGCATAGTGGGCCGCATTGGGAACCACCTTGGGGTCCTTTAGACCGGCACGACGGGCGTTATAGAACTCCTGCACACGGGTTGGGTTACGGGTATAGGCCTCAGGCGTCGCCACATCTTCGATACGCACTTCAGCCCAAATCCCATCGCTGTCACGAAAGGTATCCAGGCCAGATTCCTTGGAAATTCCGGCACCAGTCAAAATCACGATAGTCGGGGCGGTCTCGGTCATGGCAGGTCCCTCCAATGGCTGGTTCCATGGTAGACCCTGAAGCCAATGATTTCCAGGCAGAGGCACTCCGCCTGAATCATCGTCCTGTCCTCGGCGCCGACGCGGCGGACAGCAACGTCACGACATCAGGCAAAATGGCCTCAACAATAATCCGCACACCTTCCGATGTCGGGTGCAACCCATCGGCTTGCAGATAGCGTGAGTCCGTGGCAACACCGGCCATAAAGAAGGGATACAACGGCACGTCAAAGTCTCGCGCCAAGGCCGGATAGATCGCATCGAACGCCGTTACATAGGCCTGTCCCAAATTGCGCGGTGCCATCATCCCCGCCAACAAAACCGGAATCCGGCGGGCTTTCAGTTTTGTCAGAATCGCCGCCAAGTTGGCCTTCGCCGCCTCAGAGGGCAACCCGCGCAGCGCATCATTGGCTCCAAGCTCTAGGATCATTGCATCTGGCGGTGGCGTCAGCGTCCAGTCCAGGCGTGCGAGCCCTCCCGCCGTGGTGTCTCCGGAAACCCCGGCGTTGCGAACCTCCACAGACCACCCCATGTCAGCCAAGCGACGGCCCAACATTTGGGGAAAGGCTTGATCTTGCGGTAAGCCATATCCCGCGCCCAAACTGTCGCCGAAGACCACCATTGAAAACGGTGCGGCCGCCCAAGCCACAGACGAAAACACCACCGCGACACAAAGGCCAAAAAGCGCCGAACGAAGGACCGACATGACGTTACCTCAAAAAATGGAGAGCCCCATAATCGAAGCTTTGCGTTTCGACCATGTGGGGTTCGATGCCATGACTGCCTCTGGACCCCTGGCCATCCTGACCGATATCAACTTGGTGATCAAACCCGGCGAACGAGTCGCCATTCTGGGGCCATCGGGGTCTGGCAAATCGACTCTGATGATGCTGATGGCCGGTCTGGAAAAACCAACACGGGGACAGGTTACGGTTGCCGAACATCGCATTGATTCATTAAGTGAGGATGCCTTGGCGGTTTTTCGCCGCAACCGCATCGGCATCGTCTTTCAAGCCTTCCACTTGATCCCAACCCTGTCCGCCCTGGACAACGTGGCCGTCCCGTTGGAGCTGGCGGGTACAGCCAATGCACACACCCGTGCGGCCCAAACATTGGAAGCGGTGGGGCTCAGTCATCGCTTGACGCACCTGCCCTCACGCCTTTCCGGCGGAGAGCAACAGCGCGTGGCCCTGGCCCGTGCCTTGGCTCCCAACCCTGTCTTGGTATTGGCCGACGAGCCGACTGGCAATTTGGACCATGACAGCGGAGACGCCGTAGCCAATCTGATGTTCTCCGCCTGTCATAATCACGGGGCAACTTTGGTGCTGATCACCCACGACGAGACCTTAGCGGCCCGCTGTGACCGCATCATGCGCCTGCGTGACGGGCGCATTGAAACAGATGGTGCCGCGTGACCGGTATAACCTCCCTGCTGCGCCTCGCCCGGTGGGAGTTGGTTGGCGGCTTCGCCTCTGGATTTGCCGGATTTCGGGTTTTGTTGGCTGGCCTCACCTTGGGCGTCGCCGCAGTCGCCGCCTCGGGAACTGTGGTCTCTTCTGTTGAAGCCGGGTTGGCCCACGACGCCCGCGCCTTGCTGGGCGGCGATGTTGAAGTATCCCGCCTCTATCGGCCTGCGAAGGTTGGCGAACGCGCCCTTCTGGCAACCTTTGGAACCCTCTCGGAAATTGCCGAGGTCCGGGTTATGGCGCGACGTTCCGACGGCTCAGGACGGACTCTCTTATCGGAATTCAAGGCGGTAGACGCCGCCTATCCTTTGATCGGCACGGTCCCTCTCGATCCCCCTATGCCTTTGGCCCAAGCGTTTGCGGAAAAGAACGGCCTACAGGGCGTCGCAGTCGCATCCGCGTTATTGGCCCGCTTGGGACTAAACGTCGGCGACTCGCTGCGAATCGGTACGGCAGACTTCCAAATCCGGGCGCGTATTTTGGCAGAACCGGATGCAACGGCACGGGTTTTTGCCCTGGGGCCACGCATTCTCGGAAGCGTCTCTGGCCTTGAAGCCACCGGGTTGATCCAACCGGGCAGCTTGATCACCCATGCCACACGTATCGCGGCCCCAGCAGGAGAACTCTCCTCTGCAACGGTAAAAGCCGCTCTCAGCGATCAAACATGGCGCGTGCGGGGATTGGACGCCGCCGCGCCTGGAACACGCCGTTTTTTGGAAACCATTGCGCGATTCCTGTCCTGGGCGGGATTGTCGGCCCTGTTGGTCGGCGGTGTCGGTGTAGCCAGTGCGGTTTCAGCGGTGTTAGAAGCCCGCCGTCCGGTTCTTGCCATCTTAAAGTCTCACGGTGCCACCAACCGCCAGATCGTCCTCTTGCACGCCCTGATCATCGGTGCTGTCTCCAGCCTGGGAATCATTGCCGGTCTGGGGATTGGAGCCATCGCACCGTGGCCGGTAGCGGCGCTGATGGATGCATCCATCCTGCCCGCCGCACCGATTCCCGCACTGTATCCCATCCCCTTGTTGCGTGCCGCTGCCTTTGGTGCGGTCATCGCGGCGCTGTTTACATGGTGGCCATTGCTGCGGGCACGAGACATCCCGGCGGCAACCCTATTCCAAGACGTAATGAGGGAACGGACCTCCCCCATTTCCATCACAGCCTGGTGCTTTTTAGGGCTGCTGTTGGCATCCGTATTGGCACTGGCCGCATTTTCCGGCGACCGACCAACCTTGGGCCTCGGCTTTGCTCTGGGAGCCGCCGCAGTGCTCGGCATGCTGCGCCTGATGGCAAAGGGCGTTTCCATCGCCGCCCATCACTGCGTCCCCCCTCACATAGGTATTCTGGGACGACTGGCCTTAGCCAACTTGGCGCGACGGCGCGGGCCCTTGGCTCCGATGATGGTTGCGCTGGGTTTAGGCGCCACCGTTCTGGTGGCTCTGACCCAGGTGCAGGGCAATGTCTCGGCCCAAGTTGGGCGTGATCGCGGGGCGGATCATCCCTCCTATTTCTTTATCGACATTCAACCGGACCAAGCCGCACACTTTACCGCCTTGGTGAAAACCGTCCCCGGGGCATCCGTTGAGGACAGCGCCCCAATGGTCCGTGGCCGCGTGGTGAAACTGAACGGAATCGCCGTTGATCCCACCGCCGTCGATCCTGCCGTGCGCTGGGTACTGACCGGAGACCGCGGCTTCACCTCTTCTGCCAAACCTCCCCGTGGGGCCGATATCGTGGCCGGACAGTGGTGGGCAGATCGTTCCGCTGCCCCGCTGGTGTCCGTGGAAAAAGGCGTTGCCAACGGCCTGGACCTCAAACTCGGCGACACCGTAACAGTCAACATTTTAGGCCGCGACATCACCGCCACGGTGGCCAATCTGCGGGCTGTGCGCTGGACATCCCTGGCCATGAACTTCGCCTTTGTATTTTCTCCCGGCGTCATCGACGCTGCACCGCACACCCGCATTGCCACGGTTTTGGTTCCACCAGACGGTGAACTGCCGTTGGAAAGAACTTTGGCCAACGCCCTGCCCAACGTCTCGGGGATTCGCGTTGCCGACGTCCTGGAACGCATCCAAGGCCTGTCCGACATCGGCGGACGCGCAGTGCTGGCAGTAACCGGAATCACTGTTTTGTCTGGACTGCTGGTTTTGGGTGGTGCCGTTTCCGCCGGACTGCGAGAACGTTTGAACCAGGCTGTAATCTTAAAAGTCTTAGGCGCACGCCGCAGCGACCTGATGCGCGTGACCGCATGGGAGTTTCTGGGAATCGGCGTGATCACTGGGATCTTTGCCGTCATTGCCGGCAGCATAACCGCTTGGTCGGTGGTGCGGTATGCCTTGCGGCTGGAGTGGGCATTTCGCCCCGAGGCCGCACTTTGGGTGGCGCTTTTGTGCGTCGTCGCCGGTCTCGTCACCGGAGGATTGATCGCGGGTCGCGTCCTATCTGCTCGCCCCGCCCGTCGTTTACGACATTTATAGAGGGTTGCGGTTGCGTTCGGTTTTCGACGTGGCATACTTGCGCCGTCCGGGTCGCCACCACATCTTTCTGCCATGGTGGGCAAGGCCCGCCCTGTTTTGCACGAGAGGACGACCATGACGATGAACTCCGACCCGCGTTTCGCAACGATGGGCCGCGCCGCAACGGCGGAAGCCGTCGACCAGGGCCTGCGTACTTATATGCTCAAGGTTTACAACTATATGGCCTCGGCCTTGGCCGTGACCGGACTGGTTTCCTGGATCGTGGCGCACACCCCAGCGCTTTTGAACATGCTCTACACGGTGACTCCGCGTGGCGCGATTCAGCCGAACATCCTGGGTTACGTCGTGATGTTCGCGCCGCTGGGGCTGGTCTTTTTCCTAAGCATGAAAATCCAGACGATGCAGGTCCGCACCGCACAGACCGTGTTTTGGGTCTATGCCGGACTGGTCGGTGCGTCGCTGGCCTATATCTTCCTGTTGTATACGGCAACGTCGATCGCACGGGTGTTTTTCATCACCTCCGCCGCGTTTGCCGGGCTGAGCCTCTATGGCTACACCACGAAACGCAATCTCAGCGCCATGGGCTCGTTCCTGATCATGGGATTGATCGGGGGTATGGTTGCCATGGTGGTCAACATGTTCTTGCAGAGCTCAGTGCTCGACTTGGCGCTGTCGGCGATGTTCCTGCTGGTCTTTGCCGGTTTGACTGCTTATGACACGCAAAAGATCAAGTCCATGTATTTCATGGTCGGTAACGACGGTGCCGCAGCGGAAAAGACTGCAATCATGGGCGCGTTGTCGTTGTATCTCGACTTCATCAACATGTTCCTGATCATGCTGCGCTTCATGGGCAACCGAAATCAGTAAACAGACACCTTCTGAAACCAAACGGGCCGGTCATCAGACCGGCCCGTTTACTTTTCCACCATCGCCATCATGAAGACGGTAAAGCACGATCAATAGCCGCCAACAAATCGGCATTGCGTAAGGGTTTTTTGAACACCGCAACAATGCCATCCATTTGATTGGCGCGTTTTTCAGAATCGTCTTCCGGAGCGAAATACCCGGAATAGAGAATAATCGGCAACCTGGCATGTTTTTGGTGCAGGGTCCGAATCAGATCAACGCCATTGCCGTCAGGCATCGACAAATCAACAATCGCCAAAGCCGGACAAGCGACATCCACCGCCTGAATCGCTTCGGCCACACGATGCACCTGCCGCACGGTATGACCTGCCGCTTCCAAAACCAAGGCAATCGCCTCGCAAGCAAGTTGGTTGTCATCAACGATCAAAATCTCAGCCATGCGACGCATTCCTATTCATCCGTGACATCAAGAAGCGGCACCCACACCGTAAAGGCGCTCCCCAGGCCCTCTTCACTCTCGACATCGATTCGTCCACCCCAATTGCGGACGATACCAAACGCCACCGCCAACCCCAGGCCAGTTCCGTGACCTTCATCCTTGGTGGTAAAGAAAGGTTCGAAAATACGCTGTTTTGTCGCATGATCCATGCCCTTGCCGGTATCAACCACCGCAATCGCCACTGCCGGGCGGCTTTCCTCGCCAAGTTCAACACCATCGCCATCAACCGGGAAGCGCAACAAATCGCCCCGGCACGTCACCTGAATGGTTCCCACATGATCCATGGCATCGGCGGCATTGGTGACCAAGTTGGTCAGCACCTGCCCCAGTTCACGACGATCCAACCGCGCCATAGCCGTGGTCGGGATCCCGTCATCCACCGTAACATCCAAGAGAATCTGCGGCGGCAAACCGGTCTGGATAAAGGCCACGGCATCGTAGAGTGCGGGAACGATGGCGGTGTTTTCGTCAGGTGCTGGCGCATTGCGTGCAAAAGTCAGAACCCCACGCACAATGGTTTCGGCACGCTCCGCCGCATCGGTGATGCGGGCAAAGCACCGCGCCGTTAGACTGTCTGCCGGGGCTTGCGACACCCCCAATTCCGACAACGAGAAAATCGGCTGCAACGTATTGTTCAGTTCGTGGGCCACACCACTCGCCAGTTGCCCCAAGGCCTCCATTTTCTGACGATTTTGTTCAATATCGCGTAAATGAAGATCCTTGGTCCGGTCCTCGATGCGCCAAACCCATCCTCCATCGGGCATGGTGTGGGCGGTAAACCGCAAATGACGCCCACCGATCCACGGCACATCGTCCTGATTGGGCGCGTGCAGCAGGCGATCCATACGGTCCCACACCTTACCCTCTGTCACGCCAACACCAAATGCCCCCAACGTCGCCATAAATCGAAAAATCGCGATGGCCGGAGTATTCCGCCGTGCCAATGGCGACGGCAAACCCAGCATCTCGGGAAACCGTGCATTCCACTCGGTCAGGACATTGCTGGGACTAAAGGCGGCCAAACCATGGTCCAGAGAATCCATAGTGATACGCAAGAGGTCGGTTCGCTCAGCCAACTGATGTTCTCGATCCTTCAATGCCTTTAAGGCACGACGGCGTTCGGTGATGTCGGTGATCAGCGCCGTCACCCGCAAAGGCCGCCGTCCCTTAACTGACCGTTGATAGACCCAATCCACTTGGACATCACGAGACGTCGAATCGGGGCGATAGAGGAAACTGGAAATAAAGCGGGCTTCCGGCTGCCGCATATAGCGGATGGCCCGTGTGGTCATCGCCAAAATGGGCCGCGCCTCCCAGGTTCCCAAACGGTCAAAGGACTGTCCCAACAGCTCCGATGCAGCACAACCGACAATCGTCCCGGCCATGGGATTGGCTTGGGTAATCAGGCCACGCTCGTCCAATTCGATCAGGCCAATCGGCAAGGAATCCAATAAAGCGCGATACCGTCGCACATTATGCGCCCACTCATCTTGGCGTTCCCGTGCATGGCTGGCAAAGCCACCCGCAACCAAACCAATGGCAACCAAGGCCGCACTGGCTGCCAGGACGGACAGAGGAGGCGCATGGCTCACGCTCACCAAGGCCAAAGCTCCGGCCAAGGCACACACGGCTCCCCCGACCAGATTGAACGCCAGCGCCCCGCTGAGAACCACCATACAAGCGGCAACCAGGGCCCCGTCTCCGATGGGAGACTTCAAAGCCAGAACTGCCGCACCCGCTGCCAGGCAGGCTAGGCCAACCGTCTCCACCCACCGCCGAGGCC
>JAFGWD010000053.1 GCA_016937315.1 Rhodospirillaceae bacterium | reverse complement strand
GTATCGTACCGTGGCTGACGCTCGGGCGCACATCATTGATTTTAAGACCCCGCGTGCTGTGCCGCCCAATACTTTCACGCAGCACATTCCCCTTGATTCGCGCACGTCTCGTCGGGTCGAGGCGTCATTGGCCGACTTTGCAGGCCGTCCGATGCTGGTTTCTTTCTGGGCGTCATGGTGCCGCCCCTGCCGTGTCGAAATGGTGGAAATGGATAAGCTTCATGACGAGTTGACGGACCTTGGTCTTGCCGTGGTGCCGGTCATGAGCGCCGACAAATCGGGAATTGATGGCGCACGCTTTTTCTTTCGCAACATGGATATTACGGTTTTGCCGTTTTTCCTCGATCACGGACAGGAGTTGATGGAGGCTATGGGGGCACGCACGCTGCCCAGCCTGTTTTTTGTCAGTGCCGAAGGGAAAGCTGTGGCCTTTGCCAGTGATCTTGACCTGAGACAGGAACCGGCTCGTGATTTGCTGCGATGGTTTGCAAAAAACGGGACTCTGCCGTGAGGATGGGACGAAGAGGTTAACGGTCGATGCGGAGTGAGTGACCGTTCCTCTCGAACAGGTGGCGTAGGCCCATGGTGACGGCAAAGCCGATATACGCGCCCATCAACACGTCCGAGGGATAGTGGATGGTGGTGAGGGCGCGGCTGCTGCCGATCAGAACGGCGATCAGGATGTAAAGCAGGTTATAGCGGGGATAGATCAGCATCAAGGCGGTCATCGCCGCGACCACGGTCTGGGTGTGACCGGAGGGAAAACTGTACATCCCCATGTGCACACCGAAGGGGGCGACGCCGTAAAGCCCCTCTTCGAACAAATAGCGTGGGCGATAGCGTCCGACGCAGAATTTAAGAATTTGTCCTAAGATTCCTGATGTTGCCATGGCGGCAATGATGAACCATGCGGATCGTGCCAGATTCATGAATTGGTCGTGTGCCGTGGTTGATCCCGAGAGGCCGGCCACGATGCGTGCTCCCAGCAATAACGCGGCGGCGAGCACGTACCACAATCCGGTCAGGCCAACATTGGTCAAGACTTTGAAAAAACCATAGGTATCGGGAGGCAGGTGATTGCGTAAGGCGTGCGCTAAGGGCAGGTCTGCCCAGGCGATCATGGCCGTGCACAGCAGCGACATGCCCAGGGTGGCAGAGGTCCAGGGGTAGCGCCGAGAAAACGCGACCAAGCCGTGCGCCATGTGGGCGGTTAAGGTGAAATACGCAGTGACATGATAACGGATGGTCATGGTCCATCGCTCAAGCGATAGAGGAACAGCCGCACAGGTTTGCCTTTGGAATAGTTAAAACCCTCGACCTCGGCGCGGGGCGGTGGCGGGGAAACGCCCAGTGCGGTGAGGCGGGTGGTGAAGGTGTCGACATCACGGGATTCGACGATGCCGATGGTCGTGGTGGGATCTGCAATGATGGTTTCGGCCACGGTGGCGGCTCCAACCAGCCGCGTTGCGGTGCCCAAAAGAAACACGGCGCTGGGTTCATGGTATCCCGAAAGTGCCACGGTCATGCCGCCTTCGGGAGCTACCGCCTTGACCGCATCAGCGAGGCGAGGTGCGACCCACAGGTGGGACAGCGTGGGCAGGACGACCTGAAAAACGCCAGCATAAACCGGCACGGATAGGGCGACGGCGAGGGCGGCCGCCGGAAATGGACGTCCACGCCACAGATGGACATATGGTGCAGCGGATGCGCCTAAGGCGATGGCAGCAAGTGGGACGCTCGTCCAGGAAAAGCCGTCGCCGTAGACCATGGGCAGGGCCACGGATGCCGCTGCCAGGGTCACGCCGATTACGCCCCAGATGCCCCCCAGGGCTCTTGCCCACCAGCGTGAGAACAAGGCAAAGGCGTCTTCACGCACCGCAAACAGGGCGGCGGCGATCAATAGGCACAACGCCGGATACACGGGTAGGGGATAATGGGGCAGTTTGGTGGGGACGATTTCGAACACCAACCAACTGGGAAGGACCCATGCGAGGCAGAATCGCACGCCGGGTTGGGCGCGTTCGCGGACGCTGCGGACCAGCGCTGGAAACAGAAATAAAGATCCCGGCCACAGCGTAGCTATTGCTATGGCGGCATAAAGTCCAGGAAATCCGCCATGTGCTTCCTGCCCGCCGATCAGTTTCGGCAACAGATCTTTTTGTACCGCGTCGGAGACAAAACCGGTTTGTGGCCCGGTGGCGACCGCAACCAACCAGGGCAAGACTACGGCTAGGGCGATGGGAATGCCGGTGATCGGACGCAGTGTGGACAGCCAGCGCCAGCGGCGATCTGCGAGGGCTAAGGTGATGAGGGTCAGGATCATCACCATCGGCGGGATTGGTCCCTTGATCAGCATTCCAACGCCGAGCGCCAGCCACAGTGCCGCCACTTGCCATGCGGGGACAGCGGGGCCTTTGCGGGCCTGCATGTACAATCGTCCCAGGATGCCCATAACGGCGGTGACGCAGGCTAAGAGGGCGGCGTCAGTTTTGGCCTGATGGGCTTCCGCGACCAGGATCAGGCTGGAGGCCAAGAAAGCTGCACCGGTAAAGGCGATTCGTCGGTCGAACAAGGACGCCCCGAACGCGAATGTCAGCAAAACGGCGGCGGTGGCCCCCAACAGAGAAGGCAGGCGGTAAGGCCATGTGGCGTTGGACTCTGCGTCGGAAAACGCTGCGACGGCGGCGGCCTGAGCCCAATAGATGCCGACGGGTTTTTTGTTGCGTGGTGTGTCCTGGAAGTGGATGGCGACGAAGTCGTGGCTTTCCAACATTTGCCGCGAGGCCTGCATATAACGGGATTCGTCACGATCCAGTGGCGATACAGCCGCTTGCCCAGGCACGTACAGGCCCAGGCAGAGCAAAACAAGTGCGACGTAAGGACGGACGCCGGTCAGCAGGCGGTGCATCGTGGCCCCCTTTGTTGCCATGAAAAGGATCTTAGGCGTTGAGGGAGTCGATGAGTTCCGGGACTGCCTCGAAGACATCGGCGACTAGGCCATAGTCCGCGATTTGGAAAATCGGCGCGTCTCCATCCTTGTTAATCGCGACAATGACCTTGGAGTCTTTCATGCCGGCCAGATGTTGGATGGCTCCGGAAATGCCCACCGCGATATACAGGTCTGGTGCGACGATCTTGCCGGTCTGACCGACTTGCGCGTCGTTGGGGATGAATCCGGCGTCTACGGCGGCACGGCTGGCCCCCACCGCGCCGCCCAGAATGTCGGCAAGCTGAGAGACCAGAGAAAAAGCACTGTCGGAGCCGATGCCGCGTCCGCCTGCGACAATGACGCGGGCAGAAGTTAGCTCTGGCCGCACCGATTCGGTGACACGGCGTTCGAGAAAACGGGATAGACCTGGGTCGGATACGGTGGGGATTGCCTCAATGACGGCCGTGCCGGTTTCCGTGGCCGCCTCGAAAGCGGTGGCACGCGCCGTGATGACCCGTTTTTTGTCGTTGGAACGGACAGTGGCTAGGGCATTCCCAGCATAAATCGGACGCACAAAGGTGTCGGGCGAAACCACAGCGATGACGTCGGAAACCTGCTGGACATCCAAAAACGCCGCGACTCTGGGCATGATGTTTTTGCCTGCGGCGGAGGCTGCGGCGACCAAGGCGTCGTAGTCTTCAGCGAGGCCGACGATCAAGGTGCTCAACGGCTCGGCCAGGAATTCGGCGAAGACCGCATCGTCGGCGAGCAGGACTTTTCCGACGCCGGTGATTTTTGCCGCTTGATCGGCCACGGCAGCGCAGCGTGTGCCCGCGACCAGGATATCTACCGTGCCGCCCAGTTGCAGGGCTGCAGTGACGGTGGCGTGGGTGGCGGGTTTGATGTGGCGGTTGTCGTGTTCCGCGATGACCAGGGCACGCATCAGAGCACCTTTGCTTCGTTTTTCAGTTTTTCAACGAGTTCGGAAACCGAGCCGACAATCATTCCGGCCTTGCGGGTTGGGGGTTCTTCGACCTTCAACAGCGTGAGTCGTGGTGTGGTATCGACGCCTAAGTCGGCGGGGGTGGTGACGTCCAATGGTTTCTTTTTTGCCTTCATGATGTTGGGCAGGGAGGCATAGCGGGGCTCGTTGAGCCGTAAGTCGGTGGTCAGAACGCAAGGGCAGACCAGGGACAGGGTTTCCAGGCCACCATCAATCTCGCGGATCACCGTGATGCGGTGGTTTTCATCGGGCGTTGCGGAGGAAACAAAGGTGCCTTGTGGCCACCCCAACAGGGCGGCGAGCATTTGGCCGGTTTGGTTGGAATCGTCGTCGATGGCTTGTTTACCCAGCAAGATGACATCGGGGGCTTCGGTTTTAGCGACGGCCTTGATCAGTTTAGCGACGGCGAGCGGTTGCACCTCGTCATCGGTTTTGACCAGGATTGCACGATCTGCGCCCATTGCCAGAGCCGTGCGCAGGGTATCTTGGGCGCTCTGTGGGCCGATGCTTAACACGATGACTTCGTTTGCTTTGCCCTGTTCCTTCCAACGTATCGCTTCCTCGACCGCGATTTCATCGAACGGATTCATCGACATTTTCAGGTTTGCGGTGTCGACTCCGGACTTATCAGCCTTGATCCGAATCTTGACGTTGTAATCGACGACGCGCTTGACCGCGACCAGGACTTTCATCGGTGATATTCCCCACATGGTTACGCACGCGTAGTCTTCCGGGGCGGAAGGCTACGCGTTCCCGTCCCGGAAAAAAAGGTATTCATGAGTATCTTGTGAAATTCCGCATCAACGGCTGCCACCTGGAACCCACAGAATGTCGCACCCACCTTTGTCATTCAGGTAGCGTCCCAGAACGAACAAATGGTCGGACAGACGGTTGGCATATTTCAGCGCTTCCGGGTTGACGGGCTCTTTTTCGATGAGTTCGGAAATTTCACGTTCGGCACGACGGATCACCGAGCGGGCCAGATGCAAATAGGCTGCTGCCGGTTTGCCGCCGGGCAGAATGAAAGATTTCAGGGGGATCAGATCGGCGTTCATGGCGTCGATCTCGCTTTCTAAGCGTTTGACTTGTTCCGGCTGCATGCGAAGCGCCATTGACGCGTCTTCGTCTTCCTTGATCGGTGTGCAGAGGTCAGCCCCGAGGTCGAATAGGTCGTTTTGAATGCGGCCCAGCATGGCGTCGGCTTCTGGGTCGGCTGCGGTGTGGACGCGTGCCAAGCCTAAGATGCCGTTGGCTTCATCGACGGTTCCGTAAGCACTGACACGTAACGCGCCCTTGTTGACGCGAGTGCCGTCGCCCAAAGAGGTCTTTCCCTTGTCGCCGCCTCGGGTATAAATGCGCGTGAGTTGTACCATGGCTGCCGTGATCCTTTCTTCGTGAACGTGGATGGACATCGTCGCATTCGTGAGTGTAGCGGCGATCTTGCCAGATTTTTGGTTGCGATGACGCAAAGATCGTGAAAGCAATGACGCGGCGATGCAAGACGCGATTTTAACCAACGGAATGCAAAAATGCGACTGTCACCGATCATCAGCCTGTATGTCGCACGTCATTTTGTGCTGGCGTTTGTGTCGACACTGTTGGGAATCGTTGGTGTTACCCTGTTGTTTGATAGCATCGAATTGCTACGCCGTCTCAGCAGTAAATCCGATGCGGGTCTCGCCTTGGTCCTGGAAATGGCCTTTCTGAAGATGCCGCAGATGATGAATACAGTACTACCGTTTGCGGTGATGTTGGGGGCAATGATCGTCTTTTGGCGTCTGACTCGAACCCATGAGTTGGTCGTAATTCGCTCTGTTGGGGTTTCGGCATGGCAATTCTTGGCTCCGGTTTTGATCATTGTGTTCTTATTCGGGGTGTTCAACCTGGTTGCTATCAACCCGCTGGCGGCCTCCATGTATCGCGAGTACGAGCGCATGGAAGACTCACTGCGGATGCGCTTTGACAATCCGTTGACCTTTTCTTCTGGTGGATTGTGGATGCGCGAAGCGGTGCCGGGCGGTGGGCAGGCGGTTATCCATGCGGTGGATGTGCATCAGCGTGAGGGCCAATTGTCCATGCGGCATGTAAGTGTGCTGACGTTGACTTCTGACGGTGATTTTGTCTCGCGTTATGAGGCGGTGGAAGGGGTGATCCATAACAAGGTGTTGTCTCTGGTCGATGTTTGGGTGCTGAAAGCGGGCGAAGCGGGTCGCCACATCCCAGAAATCAGCCAACCCACCGCACTGTCGTTGTCGAAAATCCAAGAGAAATTTTCATCTCCCGCCAGCTTATCGTTTTGGGATTTGCCGGGGTTTATTCGCTTTTTCGAGTCAGCCGGTTTCTCCGCGCATCGCCACCTGCTGCATTGGCATGCGTTGTTGGCATCGCCGTTGTTGTTGTGCGCCATGGTGTTTGTGGCAGCGGTGTTTGCCCTAAATCCCAATATGCGTAAGGGCGGGTTTTTGGTTCGCATCATTGCTGGGGTGGGGGTTGGGTTTGCGTTTTATTTCTTTACCCGGATTACCTATGCCTTGGGGCTGACCAATACCTTGCCGGTATTTTTGTCGGCATGGTCGCCGGTGGTGGTGACCCTTCTGACCTCGTTGACGGTGTTGTTCCATCAGGAAGATGGTTGAAATGACGGACCACAAAACCTCGATGCAAAAACAACCTGGCTGGCGGCTGACCCTGTTTGCGGTTCTGGCGATTACGGTTTGGCGTGTTGTTGAACTGGCGGCTTCGCCGCTTTCGCTGTCCTTTGACGAGGCACAGTATTGGTCGTGGTCGCTCTCCCCTGCTTTTGGCTATTTTTCTAAGCCTCCGGTGGTCGCTTGGGCGATTTGGCTCACCACATCGGTTTTTGGACATGAGGAATGGGCGGTGCGTATGGGGTCGCCGTTGGCTCATGCAGGAACCGCTTTGGCCCTGTTTGCCTTGGGTCGACGGATGTGGGGCGGGCGTGTCGGGTTACTTTCCGCCGTGGTGTTTTTGACCCTGCCGGGAGTGTCGCTTTC
>JAFGWD010000052.1 GCA_016937315.1 Rhodospirillaceae bacterium | reverse complement strand
CGAACGCCCCAGAGGCCTTGCCCGCACGCACCGGCGCATCAATCCACGCACGGTCGAAGAAAGACTGAGCCACATCCGCCATCGCAGGACTGAAATCACCATAGGCGGTCATCACGGTCTTCACCGCCTCAGCCCAGGAATAGCGCACACCGCTATCTCCAGGCAGAGGCGCATTGCGGTCAGCATACGTCAACGTATCCTGCCCCAACCACTTAGCCTTCAGGGAATAATAGCGATGCGACAGACGTGGATAAGCATCCTTGACCGCCGCCACCAAGGCATCCACCACCTCATCTTCCACCTGATTGGCAAGATTACGCGGGCTGACCGGATGGGCATAGCCACGACGATCATCATCAATTTGCTTGTCCTTGGCTAACACATTGGTGACCAGTGACAACACGCGGGCATTGTCGCGCAACACCTTGGCAATCACTCGCCCCGCCTCGGCCCGCACGGTCCGATCCGGGTCCGACAATTTGTCAAAGGCCTCGGTCATCGTCAGGGATTGGTCCCCGAAGGGAAAACGCATCTCGGCCAGAGTTTCATCGTACAGACGAGTCCATGCAGAACGTCCCACGACTTCACGTTCATGCAACAGATTCTCCGCCTCGTCGGAAAGCTGGTGTGCACGGAACGCACGAATTTGCCTGAACCACGGGGCGTAGCGTGCAATTTTGGCATCCGAGAGCCAGGATTCGATCCGTGCATCGGAGACGCGATTGATTTCCAAGGTAAAGAAGAGAATCTTCTGGCTGATGGTGGTGGCGCGTTCGCTGATGTTTTGCTGAAACCGGGCGATTTCTGGATCCGTGACGGCCGTAGCATGGCGTAATTGCGCATAGCTTAAAATACGGCCCAGAATTTCATTGATGCGCTCGTAATCGGCCATGGCCTTTGCAAAGGCCGCCGCATCCATTTCCTCCAAACGTCCTGCGAAGGCCTCGGAAAATGATGCCGCATGGTTTTCCACCGTGGACAGATCATGCTGCAATTCGGAACTGTCGGGGCTGGGATAAAGATCGGACAAATCCCACTCGGGTAACGCGGAAAACGACGTAGAAACAGCGACGGACATCAACCTACTCTCCAGGAACTGGCACAAAAACGCACCACACAACAAAACAGGACGCAAACATGCGGGTTTGTGCTTCACGCTCAACCCCTCATGCCGGTATATATGAAGCGTAATGCCTTTTCCCTATACCCTTTTTCTCCTTTTCAGCGGATTTCCACGATCATGAGCCAACATTTCGTGCCGCCTTATCGCACGCTCGCCACACTTCCTGAGTTTTTGGAATTAAACGCCGCCCGCACACCAGAGAAACCCTTCCTGTGGGCTAAGAAAGACGGCATATATTCCTCCATAAATTGGAAAGAAACCGCCGATCAGGTGAAAGCCTGTGCCGCCGGTCTCGCCGCTCTTGGCATCAGCCCCGGTGATCGCGTGGTATTGGTTTCGGAAAATCGCCCGGAATGGCTGATTGCGGATTTCGGGATCATGACCGCAGGTGCCATCACAGTCCCCACCTACACCACCAATACCGTAGCAGACCACCAACACATTCTGTCGGATTCCAGTCCAAAAGCGGTGATCGTCTCGACGCCTGCCCTGGCGACGCGCCTAGCCGAAGCGATTACCCGTGAGAATCTGCCCATCCCGCTGATCACCATGCTTCCCTTTGAAAGCAATCAGCACTCTGTGGCAGAGGTCAGATCCTGGGCCTCGCTCTTGGCGTCAGGAACGGAACCGCCACAAATCCCAGGACGACGCGATGACGTCGCATGCATGATCTATACCTCAGGAACAGGCGGCTCACCAAAAGGCGTGATGCTCACCCACGACAACCTCATCACCAACTGCGAAGGCTGCTGGGACCACTGGAACAACCTGCTGCCCGCTGATGGCAGCGCACGATTCTTATCGTTCCTGCCCTTGTCGCATTCCTACGAACATACCGTCGGGCAGTCCTTTCCAGTCACCGTTGGTGCCCATATTTATTACGCGGAAGGCGTCGACAAACTCACCCAGAACATGGTCTCCGCCCGCCCCATGCTGATGACTGCCGTACCGCGCCTCTATGATTTGATGCGGGCGAAAATCCTGGCCGCAAACGCCAAACACCCCGCGTGGCGACGTGCCCAGTTTGACCTCGCCCTAAAGTTGGGTGGCAAGTCTATGGATGACCCAAACAGCCTGACCCCACAGGAAACCCGTCGCAACCGATTGCTTGATTCTCAGGTTCGGACGGGCGTGCGGGCCCGCTTTGGCGGGACACTGAAGGGAATGATCTCCGGCGGAGCTCCGCTCAACCCAGAGATTGGACGTTTCTTCACTGCACTCGGGGTACAAATTCTGCAAGGTTATGGACAAACCGAAAGCGCACCGGTGATCGCTGCCAATCGCCTGCCCGGAGCCAAGATGGAAACCGTCGGCCCGATGTTCTCCTGTGTAACCGTCCGCCTTGCCGAAGACGGAGAGATTCTGGTTAAGGGCCGGTCCGTGATGAAGGGCTATTGGAACCGGCCAGAGGAAACCGCCGCAGCCATTGATGCCGAAGGCTGGCTGCATACCGGCGACGTCGGCCTGATTGACTCCGACAGACACTTGGTGATTACCGATCGCAAGAAAGACATTATCGTCAATTCTGGCGGCGACAACGTCTCACCGCAGCGAGTCGAGGGACTGCTAACCTTGGCCCCAGAAATCGGCCAGACCATGGTTTATGGCGACCAACGTCCTCACCTTGTGGCGCTGATCGTTCCCTCGGCCGCTTTCGCCTCCGACTTCACGGCAAAGGCCGGAAAAACCGACGACTTAACGCAACTGATCACAGACCCTGATTTCATCAAGGCCATGCGCGGCGCGATTAAACGCGTCAACGTCACGCTTTCAGCTATCGAGCAAATCCGCAAGTTCACGCTGACGGCGGAATCCTTCACGGTCGAAAACGACATGATGACGCCAACCATGAAAATCCGCCGCCACGTCATCCGTGAACGTTATGGTGATGCGTTGGAAGCCCTCTACCGCTAAAGATCATCCCGGCGGGCGAGAGCCCTCCGGCGCGTGATCAGACTTGCATACCCAGAGCACGCTTATACAGATCCAGGATTTCTTCCTGTTCTTTATAATCGTGCTCTTCCATTTTACGGAGACGAATCAACTGGCGCATAATTTTCACATCGAAGCCCTGAGATTTGGACTCGGCATAAACCTCACGAATATCGGCCAGGATATTCGCCTTATCTTCTTCCAAGCGCTCAATGCGCATGATCAAGGATTGCAACTGATCGGCTGCGACGCCACCCACATCGGTGCTCATGCGATATCCATCCTTAAAACGGTCAAGAAACCGGTTCTGCCCCCTTGGGCTCATCCGGGAGGGGATGGAGATTACCCGGCCCGTTAACACTTCTCAACATGGAAACCGTCGCATATAGTACACACAGCCGGATAAGCAGGACCGGATGGGGATATCCTGCCAGAGTCAAGGTTTGCCGTGAGCGCAATTTCTTTTGAACGCCTGTCCATTCTCGTGGTCGAGGATAACCTTTACATCCGCGATATTCTGGAAAGTGTACTGAAACAACTCGGCTTTGGCTGGGTTGCAACCGCACGCAATGGGCAAGAAGCCATCGAATTCCTACAAATTGCAGGAAAAAACCAAGCCTATTCGGCTGGGTTGATGAACGTCGATCTCATCCTGTGCGATTTGCTGATGTCGCCGATTAACGGCCTTTTGCTGCTACGCTGGGTTCGCATGCAAAAAGAATCGGCCAATCGTTTCATGCCCTTCATCATGATTTCCGGTGCTGCGGATAAAGAATACGTGGAAGCTGCCCGCGACCTCGGGGTAACCGAATTCATCGCCAAGCCATTTTCCGCGCAGTCGATCATGGAACGGGTCATGAAGGTTATCGAAAGCCCCCGCCAATTTGTGACCTGTACCACCTACTTCGGCCCTGACCGCCGCCGCCGCAACATTCCACCGCCGGGAGGAATCGAAAATCGCCGTCATAATGACGACAGCAATGCCACCATCGTTTACTCCTCCGAAAAAGTCGTAAAGCCGAAGACACCATCGGATGTCTGGTACTTCCGCCTTCCCAACACCCTGCGGGATAAAGTTGGCGGCACGGGGACCAAAGGCCCCTTGGAATTGCCACAAGCACTTCTGGACGAAGCCGAAAACACACTCCAACGACAAGCGATGGACTTTGCAGACTGGGCCAAAAACTACCTGACCAAGCTATCGAAGGTCGCCGAAGCTGCCATGCTGAGCCCCAACAATCGTCGTAATCATTTCCAGGAAATGAATATGGTGGCGCACGAATTGCGCGGCCAGGGCGGTACGTTTGGCTACCCACTGATCACGGTGTTTGCAAAGTCACTGTATGAAGCAACTCTCCCCGGCTGCCCTGAAGATGACGGTGCCTTGTCGGTGGTCAAAGCACATACGGACGCCATGCGTGCGGTCATTCGCGACCGAATTTCCGGCGACGGCGGCGAGATTGGGCGCGAACTGCTTACATCTCTCAAATTCGCCATTGAACGCGCCAACAACCGTATGATCTAAACGATGCTCCCCCTTTAAACGCATCCCCACACACCCCAGGTCTTTGAGCATGAGACGTTTTCGCCATGCCAAGATTATCGCCACCCTCGGGCCATCGTCGTCTTCGGATGAGATGATCGAGTCTCTGTTCCTTGCCGGCGCCGATGTTTTCCGGTTGAATTTCAGCCACGGCACGCAAGCGGATCACCGCGCTCGCCTCGACAGCATTCGTGCCCTGGCGCGGCGCATCAAACGCCCCATCGGCATTCTGGCCGACCTGCAAGGCCCCAAACTTCGGGTTGGCACCTTTGCCGATGGCAAGGTTGCCCTATCTGCGGGACAAACTTTTCGCCTTGACCTCCTCGACGCCCCCGGCAGCCCAGAACGGGTGTGCCTACCGCACCCGGAAATCTTCTCCGCTCTGGTTCCCGGCACCGATCTGCTATTGGACGATGGCCGCATTCGCCTGACCGTCATCCACATTGGACCTGAGTTCGCCGAAACCGAGGTTGCAACCGGCGGCACGCTGTCCGATCGCAAAGGCGTCAACGTTCCCGGTGTCCAACTTGCCATTTCACCACTGACCCCAAAAGACCGCGCCGATCTCGCCTTTGCTCTGGATATGGGGGTAGACTGGGTCGCCCTCTCTTTCGTGCAGAGAGCCGAAGACGTGGCCGAAATTCGTAAAATTGTCGATGGCACGGCGGGCATCATTGCCAAGTTGGAAAAGCCCAGCGCCCTGGAACACCTGGACGCTATTATTGAGCTGTCCGATGCGGTGATGGTGGCACGCGGTGACCTCGGCGTGGAAATCCCGCCCGAGCGCGTCCCCATTGCACAAAAGCGCATTATTTCCACCTGCCGTGCAGCGGGCAAACCGGTGATCGTCGCCACGCAAATGCTGGAAAGCATGATCACCGCTCCCGCACCAACGCGTGCCGAGGCCTCCGATGTCGCCACCGCGATTTACGACGG
>JAFGWD010000051.1 GCA_016937315.1 Rhodospirillaceae bacterium | reverse complement strand
GTTGTTCAATGCGGCGCCAAACTCCGTGGGTATTGCGGGGACCAGTGGTAAGTCCACCACAACCGGTATGGTGAGTTGGTTGATGCATCAAACGGGTCAGCAGCCAACCGTGATGAACGGTGCGGTTATGCGGAACTTCATCACGCCCGATTTCCCGTTTGCCAGCGCCTTGGTTGGTGCCGGTGGTTTGTTTGTCGCCGAAGTGGACGAAAGCGACGGCTCAATCGCCCATTATACGCCGCGTATCGCGGTCCTTAACAACATTGCTCTGGATCATAAGTCGTTGGACGAACTGCGTCAGTTGTTCCGGGATTTTGTTGCCAAGGCCGAGGTCGCAGTACTGAACCTGGACAATGACGAAACCGCTCACCTCGCCGCCGAAATCCCGGCGGCGCGACGGCTGACCTATTCATTGAACGATCCTGCAGCTGACCTGCTAGCCAGCGACATCCGGCCAGTCTCCAATGGCATTCATTTTACTGTCCGCGAAACAGACGGCCCCGCCATTACTGTCCGCTTGCAAGTGCCGGGTCGCCACAATGTGGCCAATGCCTTGGCCGCATTGGCCGTGGCCAAGGTTTGCGGCATCGATTTGGAGCAGGCGGCTTCTGCTTTGGCGGGGTTCAGTGGTATTCGCCGCCGCCTGGAAACCGTGGGAAGCATCGGCGGCATCACGGTGATCGACGACTTCGCCCATAACCCGGACAAGATCACCGCCACGCTCACGGCTTTGCATGAGTTCCCTGGTCGGCTATTGATTCTGTTTCAGCCGCATGGTTTTCGCCCTCTCAGGCTGATGCGTGACGGTTTTGTTGATACCTTTGCCACGCACCTTCACTCCGGGGATGAGTTGGTGATGCCGGATCCGATTTATTTCGGTGGTACGGTGGACCGCCGTGTCACCAGCATTGATATCGTCAAGGATCTTGTGTCACGCGGTCGTCAGGCCCACTTTTTTCCAGGCCGTCCGGCCTGCGGCGCATACATCTTAAGCCAGGCCCGTCCCGGTGACCGCATCGTTGTCATGGGGGCGCGAGACGACACGCTTTCTGTTTTTGCCAGAGACCTGCTTGCCCAAATCTGTAGGGGGGTGATCGTTTTGGCACAGGGGGGATGGAAGGGGAAAACCCCACCAAACCCGCAGTGGGCTTAGGTGTTAAGGGGATTAGTACCCTAACGGGGGTTTGGCATAAAATGGGCAAAAGCGGTTATGCGCGGCGCATGTTTTGGCACACTTTGGACCGCGCGACACTTCCGCCCTGTTAGGTCAAATCATTTTGCAGCGTCAAGTGTAGCCATGCCGGGCACTGATTTGAATACGTCACTTCCTTTAGCATCGGGGACCATACCGCAAAGCACGGCACTCTGTGCCTTCTGGGCAAGCATTCCTGGCTTCGTACCCGCGCCGACAAAGTACCACAACGTATGTCCAGCAGCGTTGTAGCTGTTCGGGATATGCTTGGGATTTTCGTTAAGTTTAACCTGGATTTTGATGGTGGTCTTCCACCCATATCCATCGATACGGTAATCGGCCAGTTCATCAAAAGCGGTAGCCTTGGCTGAGACGACATCAAGCCAGTATTTGGACGTCAATGGTTTACATGCGTCTTCCCAAGCCTTTATGGCTGATAGCATTTGATTGGGCGTCACATTTTTAGTCGTAATAGCCGCATCAACAGAAACACCTTGCGGCGGCGCATCATCATCACACGCAGAAACAAGGCCGATTAGAGCAAAAACGATAACCGTAATAAGCGTTCGTTTCATGATTTTTCCCCCAATAAATACGTATGCCTATAGTTCGCCCTTTTTGGCTCGGCCATAAAGCATTTTAAGGTATTTCAAGGCTCTGTCATACTGATTGGCAGGCAGTGCGTGGTAGGTGTTGATCTTGAAATTCCGCTGAAACCGCTTCCAGATTGCTTGGTGTGTCGTCGGCGCACTGCCCTCGTGTGAGGCCCCAACCACGCCGTCCACAAGCCGCGAGATGTGCTGTTTCTGCGATGGCGTCAACTCCCCGCCGGTGGGGTCGATGATGGTTTTTTGGATAAGGCTTGGTGCCTTAAAAACAAAGATATTATTGTTGTTTCCTATGGCGATAGTCTCACTTCCAGAAATCGAAATCGCTTTCCCCATGGATTTCTTCTTCTGGGCGGAACCGCCACGCAATGCCGTGCGAAGCCTTTGCGCTTTGCCGTCTTCCTCCATCACAACTTCCCCCAAACGCTACGACTAGGACGCTACACGTAACAGCCTCACGATATTGTTGCGGCATAGCTCCGGTTGACCGGAAACTTCTGTTTCCGTGATGATTTCATAAGCCATCGCTACGACCTCCGCCTTCTTCCGAGCGGACATTTTGCGGTCGTGTTCTTCCAGCCAGTCTTCAATGATTTCAAGGGCGGTACGCAGCTTGGTCCCGTCCACAGCCTCAAGCGTTGCGCCTCGGCGCATGTGTCCATCGCCGGTCAGCAGCCAATCGGCAGAAAACCCCATTTCCACCAATTGAGCCAATACGTTGCCTTTTGGCGCACGCCCTTCTAGCTCCATGCGTTGCCAGCCATTTTCGCCAAGCGCAAACCTCTTGGCCATTCCCTTCTGGCTTTCTTTCATATCGGATCGGAGTTGCCGCAGGCGGTCGCTGACTGTCATGGCATTAAAAACGATGCGTTAATGATACACGGGCATACGCGCACCATGCCTTCTTCAGTGTGCTGATGCGCCGATGCATTTTTACCGTTATTTTTCAATCGATTAGCTACGCCAACATCGCCCCTTATTGCACGGGGCATAAACGCACTGTTTTTCGTGTTGCTGCAACACCGAAAATGGTGTAATTCTGTTCCCATGTTAATCACCTTCGTAACTTCTACCGACCGCAAAAACCCAGCCTGTCGGGGCCGGGAGGTCTAAGGAGACGGAATGGCGCGTAAGCCCACTGTGCATCCCGAGGACATTAAGGCCGCTGTCCGAAAGACAGGAATAACGCTTACGGCATTATCCCTATCTGCGGGCCTATCCAACAGCACCTGTCGTGCATCTCTCCGGCGGCCAATTCCTGCCGGAAATCGGGTTATTGCCGACCACTTGGGTAAACGGGTCTCTGACCTTTGGCCCCAATGGTACGACGCCCAAGGCGTTCGCATTCATTCCAAATCCAGAGCCAAAGATATCATCGCTAGTGAGCGCGGTCATCGTCAAAAGAAGGTGACAAAATGAGCGCCCGTAAAGCTATCGAAGGCGATCCACGCCAGACTTCATTCAATTTCTTCCTTCCATCGCAGGGTAAGGCCGCCCTTCCGGCAATCCACACCAAGACGACTTCCGATGATTTCGACCACGGCTTGCGCGGCATGATCGCTGCCACCCTGGACGAATGCGCCCGGCGTGCGGTAGCCCCGATGGATCGTGAACGTGTGG
>JAFGWD010000050.1 GCA_016937315.1 Rhodospirillaceae bacterium | reverse complement strand
CGCAACGTGATTGTGCCTGCTGCTTTGCCGGGTATCGTCGGCGGTGTGTTGCTGGCGGTGTCGCGGGCGATTGGGGAAACCATGATCGTGGTGATGGCGGCGGGACTGGCGGCCAACTTGACCTTCAATCCGCTGGAGGCCGTGACCACAGTGACGGTGCAGATCGTAACGTTGCTGACGGGTGATCAGGAGTTTGACAGCGCCAAGACTTTGGCGGCGTTCGCCCTCGGCTTGGTTCTGTTTTGTGTGACCTTGGGGCTCAATATTTTCGCGCTTCACGTCGTCCGGAAGTATAGGGAACAATATGAGTGAGATGACGAAAGAGGCTTTGCGCGGCGGCGCACACACACGGGAATTGGTGGCGGCGGGGATTCGTCGACGCTACCGTGCCGAGCGTCGCTTCCGTTTGTTCGGTTTGACCGCCATTGTGTCCGCGCTGGTTTTCATGCTGTTGCTGTTCGTGAGCATCATTGGCAAGGGGTACACCGCGTTCTTGCAAACCGAAATTCGGCTGCCTATCCATTACGATGTGCAGGTGATTGATCCGCAAGGGCTTCGGGATGCTGCCGAGATGCGTCGTGCGAATTACGGAAAGCTGTATCGTGACGGCATTCGCAGCCTGTTTCCTGATGTGGAAAGCCGTCAGGATAAACGGAAGCTGAACAGTCTGGTTTCTTCCGGTGCGACGTTTGAAATTCGTGATGAGGTTGTGAAAAATCCGGCATTGATCGGCAAGTCCCAGGAAATTTGGGTTCCTGCTTCTGATGATGTGGATATGTTTGTCAAAGGCAAGATTGATCGGACGTCGCCTGAGAATGAGCGCCGCATGACGGATCTGGAGATTGCTTGGATCGATGCATTGGTTGCGGATCATCGCATAGAGACTCGCTTCAACTGGCGCTTTTTCACACAAGGCGACAGCCGCGAACCGGAACTTTCAGGGATATGGGGGGCCGCCGTTGGGTCTTTCCTGACGATGTTGGTGACCTTGCTTTTGTCCTTTCCGTTGGGCGTTGCAACGGCGGTTTATCTGGAAGAATTCGCGCCGAAGAACCGCTGGACCGATATCATCGAGGTCAACATCAACAATCTTGCGGCGATTCCGTCCATTGTTTTCGGGCTTTTGGGATTGGCGGTGTTCTTGCAGTTCTTCGGCTTGCCGAGGTCGGCCACAGTGGTGGGGGGGTTGGTTCTGACCCTGATGACACTGCCCACGATCATCATTGCCGCACGGGTTTCGTTGAAGTCGGTGCCTCCATCAATCCGTGAAGCGGCCTTGGGTCTGGGCGCATCGAAAATGCAGATGGTGACCAACGATGTCTTGCCTTTGGCGATGCCGGGGATCTTGACCGGGACAATCATCGGCATGGGCCGTGCCTTAGGTGAAACGGCCCCGTTGTTGATGATCGGTATGGTGGCTTTTATCGTCGATGTTCCGGGTGGATTTTCCGATCCGGCGACGGTGTTGCCCGTGCAGATTTACATTTGGGCCGATAGTGCCGAACGGGCTTTTGTCGAGCGGACATCAGCCGCGATTATCGTTTTGCTGACTTTCCTTATTCTCATGAATGCCGCCGCCGTTTACTTGCGCAGCAAATTCGAAAGGCGATGGTAAAATGGAGACCGTGACCGTGCGTGACACCCTGCACAATTCCTTGGATATACGACAGGCGGAAGGGGACGCAACTTCGATGCCGGCGAAGATTCAGGCGCAAAAAACCAACGTACATTACGGCGATAAACATGCCTTAAAGGATGTTGTGCTGGATGTTCGAGAGGGGGAAGTCACCTCTTTCATCGGCCCTTCGGGGTGTGGCAAATCGACCTTCTTGCGCTGTTTGAATCGCATGAATGACACCATTGATGGATGCCGCGTATCCGGCACTGTATTGATGGATGGTGAAGATATCTATGATCCAAAGATTGATGTCGTGCAGTTGCGGGCGCGGGTCGGGATGGTGTTTCAAAAGCCCAATCCGTTTCCGAAATCGATCTATGACAATGTTGCCTATGGCCCACGCATCCATGGTTTGGCGGCGAACAAGGACGAATTGGACGAAATTGTTCTGATCAGTCTGGAAAAGGCGGGGTTGCTGGCTGAGGTCAAGGACCGTATGGATTCACCGGGAACCGGTCTTTCCGGAGGGCAGCAGCAACGTTTGTGCATTGCCCGTGCGATTGCGGTCAATCCCGAGGTGATCTTAATGGATGAGCCGTGTTCGGCTTTGGACCCCATTGCCACCGCGAAGATTGAAGAACTGATCGACGAACTGCGGGAAAATTACACCATCGTCATCGTCACGCACTCGATGCAGCAAGCCGCACGCGTGTCACAGCGCACGGCTTTCTTTCATCTGGGGGAATTGATTGAGGTGGGAGATACCGAGCAAATTTTCACCAATCCTAAACACAAGCTGACCCAGGGATATATCACGGGCCGGTTCGGTTGACAGAGGACCAGACGCAATGAAACCGATGATCATGATCGTCGAAGATGAGGCGGCACTTGTCACCGTGTTGCGGTACAACCTGGAAAAGGATGGGTATCGCGTTTGCGAAGCCACGGATGGTGAAGAAGCTCTGACCGTGGCGGCCGAAAATGCCCCGGATTTGGTGCTGTTGGATTGGATGCTGCCGATGATGTCGGGCATCGAGGTGTGTCGCCAGTTGCGTCGCAAGCCGCGCCACCGCGAGGTGCCGATCATTATGCTAACGGCTCGCGGAGAAGAGGGCGATAAGGTGCGGGGCCTGAACACTGGGGCCGACGATTATATGACCAAGCCGTTTTCTATGCCGGAGTTGCTGGCCCGTGTGCGTGCGCTTTTGCGGCGCACGGCGGCGGTGCCAAGCAAAGGGGCCTTGGACTTCGATGACATCCAAATGGATTTGAACGCGCATCGCGTGACTCGTGGTGGTCGTTATATTCACTTAGGCCCTACCGAATTTCGGCTGTTGCAGTTTCTGATGCAGAATCCGGGGTCCGTATTCTCGCGTGAGGAGTTGTTGAATGCGGTCTGGGGGCCGGACATCTATGTCGAACCGCGCACGGTTGATGTGCACATCCGCCGTTTACGTAAGGCGTTGAACGAAGATGACGGGACGGATGTGATCCGCACGGTCCGTGCCGCTGGCTACGCGTTGGATCATAAGTTCCCGACTGATGACTCGGATGCCGTGGCTGGTGCATATCCAGCAACGCTCTGATTTTTCTGCAGATCGTTCGTTTTTTGAAAAACCGGGGCCATGCCCTGGTTTTTTTGCTGTGTGCGCCTTTCCTCAGAATCCAGTATGCTTGAACGTGAAGACAAGCACGTGAAAGTGGTGAGGGACGGAATGGCCGAAAAGACGCATCCAAAGATTCTGATTGTCGAGGACACGCCCTCGATGGCCGAGATGTACGCGGCGTTTCTGGATGGTTGCGGCTATACGATTGCAATGGCAGAAACCGGCAAGGCGGCGTTGTCTGCGATTCGCAAGGACCTGCCGGATGTCGTGCTTTTGGACATCAATCTGCCGGATATCAGCGGTCTAGAAATTCTGAAGATCGTGAAAGATGAGGAGATCCCCTCTGTTTGCGTGGTGATTACCGCACATGGGTCGATCAATGTCGCGGTGGAGGCCATGCAAAACGGGGCGCAGGATTTCCTGGTCAAGCCGTTCACCAAGGATCGTTTGGTTGTGACCGTGCGTAACGTTGTTCAGCATGTGTCCTTGGAACGTATTGTCGAACGCCTAAAGGAAGATTATGGCCGTGATGGCTATTATGGGATGATTGGCTCTTCCCTGCCGATGCAGGCGGTGTATCGCACCATTGATTCCGTGGCTCCCAGTCGTGCGACGGTGTTCATTACCGGGGAGTCTGGAACCGGCAAGGAACTGTGTGCGGAGGCAGTTCACCGTGCCAGTCCGCGCCGGGATAAGCCTTTTGTGGCCATCAACTGTGGCGCGATTCCCCATGACCTTATGGAAAGCGAGATTTTTGGCCATGTAAAGGGTGCGTTTACCGGTGCCGCGTCGGATCGTGAGGGCGCGGCACGGCGTGCCGATGGTGGAACCTTGTTCCTGGATGAAGTCTGTGAAATGGATATGGATCTGCAAACCAAGCTGCTCCGCTTTGTGCAAAGCGGCATGGTGCAAAAGGTTGGTGGTGATCGCACGGAAAAGGTGGATGTGCGCTTCATCTGTGCCACCAACAGGGACCCTTGGGCAGAGGTCGAGGCCGGAACTTTCCGCGAGGATTTGTATTATCGCTTGCACGTCATTCCGATACAATTGCCACCGCTGCGTGATCGGGACGCCGATGTCATTGAAATTGCACGCGTGATTCTCAAGCATTTGTCTGATGAAGAGGGCAAAGTCTTCCGGGGCTTTTCGTCGGATGCCGAGTCGCGGTTGTTGGCGTTTGCTTGGCCGGGGAATGTGCGTCAGTTGCAGAATGTCCTGCGTAACGTCGTGGTGCTGCACGAAGGGGGGCTCGTCGAGACGACGATGTTGCCTGAACCATTGGTCAAAGCCGGGGCAGGTCTGGTTGCACCTTGTCCGTCTCTGTCTGTGGCACCTGACGTTGTCCTTCCCCTGGAGGAGGATGGTATTCGCCCGCTTTGGCTGGTGGAAAAAGAGATCATCGAGGCGGCAATCGGAGCCTGTGGCGGAAATGTGCCCCGCGCGGCGGCTCGGCTTCAGATCAGCGCCTCGACGATTTATCGCAAGAAGATGGCTTGGGATGATGGCAAGCCGGGGTGATTTATTCGTCGTAGGCGGCAAGTGACGCGCACGGGAAGTCGAGCTTTTCACGGCCCTTCAGGAAGGTCAGTTCCAGAATGGTGGCTGCCCCGACCACGTTGCCGCCGACTTTGCGGATGAGGTCGGCTGCGGCTCGCATGGTTCAACCAGTTGCCAAAAGGTCATCCAAAATAACCACGCGGCTGCCGGGCTTTATGGCGTCGGTCTGGATTTCGATGGTATCGGTACCGTATTCCAGCGCGTATTCGTAGGGGATGGTGGCGCCGGGGAGCTTGCCTTTCTTACGGACCATGAAAAAGCCGGACCCCAGTTTGAGTGCCAGCGGTGCGGCAACCAAAAATCCGCGAGATTCGATGCCAGCCAAAATATCTGGGTTCCAGGCGCGGACGATATTAGCCATACGCCCCATGGTGATTTGCCAAGCGTCTGGATTATTCAGTAGGGTGGAAATATCGTAAAACAGAATGCCGGGTTTCGGGAAGTCTGGGACGGCCCTGATATATGATTTGATGTTGGCTTCCATTATTTTGCTTTCCGCATCCATGTTGGTCTGTCCTGGCTGATGGCGTCCCACGCGAGGCGGAGAGCGCATGGGCAAGAATAGAGAATTATCGAGGATGTGCAAGGTGTAGGCAGGGATATGCCCTGTTTAAGCGGCAGACCCCGAAGTTTATGTTAAAAGACGCTATTTTTATAGGCTGATGTGATGGTTTTCTGCGTGTATCGGGAAAGTTCGTCGAATTGAGACGCACGTGTTACGCTTTTCATGCGGATTTTTTTGGAATACATCAGAGAAATGGCTATAGTGTTCAAGTGCTAGGGTGTTCGCCTATGGGTGGCGGGCAAAGGTGGGAGATATCGCGGGGATGACCGAGGCCCGTCTGACCGAGAGCGACGTGCGCAAACTGCTGGCTGATCCCTCGAGCAACAATCGTGCCGAGACGGCGGCAAAGCTGGCCATAGAGTTCGACCAGGGCAATCTTTCGCCGTCTGAGCGTGCAATGGCGGAGCAGATTTTTCGCATCATGGTTAAGGACGCCGAGGTTCGCGTGCGCGAGGCCTTGTCCATTAACCTGAAAGAAAATCCCAACGTTCCGCATGATGTTGCCGTGACCTTGGCGCAGGATGTTGATCAAGTCGCATTGCCTGTCTTGCTTTTCAGTGAGCTTCTTTCTGACGATGATCTGGTGCAGATCGTGCGGTCGCAGAATCCGCAAAAGCAAAAAGCCATTGCAACACGCGCTCATGTCAGTGCGACGGTGGCCGAGGCTATTGTCGAGGATGCCGGTAAAGAAGCCGTGGTTGCGCTGGTTTCCAATGATGGTGCGGATATTCCCGAGAAATCCTTAGATCGGGTGATCGATAAATATGGTGACGATGAAGCCGTTCAGACGCCAATGGTGCGGCGTTCGGTGTTGCCGGTGACGATTGTCGAACGCCTTGTGCACCAGGTTTCGGAAAATCTGCGGGAGCATTTGTTGACGCATCACGAGATGCCGCCGTCCATGGCGGCCGACCTGATTTTACAGGCACGTGAGCGGGCAACTATTGGTCTGTCTACCGATTCGTCTGAGGATGATGTGGAGCGTTTGGTGAATCAGCTCTACAACAACGGGCGTTTAACCCCATCCATCGTGCTCAGAGCGTTGTGTATGGGCGATATGAAGTTTTTTGAGTATGCCATGGCACGTCGGGTGGGTATTCCGGTGATGAATGCACGGATGCTGATTCATGATTCTGGGGCGCTCGGCCTTGACGGTCTGTACACAAAATCAGGTATGCCGCAGAGCTTCTATCCAGCTATCCGTGCAGCGATTGCGGTGGCTAAGGAAATGAACTACGACGGCGAGGAAGGGGACCGCGAGCGGTATGCGCGGCGCATGCTGGAACGAATTTTGACCCAGTATGGGGATTTGGGTGTCGACTTTGACAACGATGACCTGGAATACCTACTGACCAAGATGAGTACGTTGCCCGCAACCTCGCATTGAGGTTTGGATCATTTTCCATCGATCAAAACGCCTCGGCTTGTGCCGGGGCGTTTTTTGTATGGATTGCGGGATTATCGAAACATCAGCAGAGGAACGCGGCAGGCGCGGATGGTTTCTGTTGTCGTAGATCCAATCATCAGCGCCCGAATCCGAGAATGTCCGTAAGCGCCCATGACGATCAGGTTTATGGCGGCTTTGGTGACATGAGCCGAAATGGCTTCCGCTGGTATGCCGTGAAGCGTTACGATTTTGGCCGTTGCTCCACTGGTTTGTAGTGTGTTCACGGCCCAGGTGAGGTCTTCTGGGGTTGCTTTTGATGACGGCTGCACATTCAGCACATCAAAACATAATCCTTTCAGAAGAGGGTGATGTGCTGCAAATTCCACCGACCTTTTGGCCGTATGGCTTCCGTCAAAGGCAATCAGCACATGCTGGATGTCTTTGAACGCACGAGGTGCCACCAGCATGGGTTTTTTTGTGCTGCGTAGGGCTCGTTCAAGATTGGCCCCCAAATGTCCGCCATCAACGTCATGGGTTTCTCCGCGTTTGCCGATGACCACGATGTCTGCGCTGTATTCGATGTCTGCCAGGGTGTCAATCAGGGCCCCGTGACGGTGTGTCAGGGTGATGGTGTTCGACCCAAGGTTTTTGAGCCGGACTTGAGCATCGGCCAAGATCATTCGGCCTTTTTTTTGCGCGACCTTGCCCTTAACGGCGTCCAGTTCGGTCAAGTGTTGCAGCAGGTCGTCGCGGGCGTCGATGCCGATTGTCCCGGAGAGGTCATCCATCTCAGGCTTTTTGTGCGAGAGGTCCAGGACGTGCATGACCTCAATGTCGGCGGACATGCGTCGCGCCGCCCAAGCCGCGTGTTCATAAACGCTTGCGGAATAGGGTGCGGAACCATCGGTGCAGGCAAGAATTTTTGACATGGTGTGTTCTTTCCTTAATGCCCGGATGGATGATCCATCGCGCCCGGCTTGTCGTGAAGCGCCAGTTTGTCGACCAGTGTCGCGCTGGCTTCGTTCATTCCAATGATACGCACTTCGGTCCCTTCGCGGCGGAACTTGAGGACGACGTTGTCGAGTGCCCCCACACCGGTCAGGTCCCAGAAATGAGCACGTGTCATATCAATGGTTACGCGCTCCAGAACTTCTTTGAAATCGAAGGCTTTTATAAAGGCTTCGGCGGAGGCAAAGAAAACTTGTCCAACAACGGTGTAAGTGCGTTCGGCGGCATCCTCGGAGGCGCTGCTGGTGACATGTGCCATCTGAGCCACCTTGCTGGCGAAGAAGAGGGCGGAGAGCAAGACCCCGACCAGCACGCCCTTGGCCAAGTCATGGGTGGCAACAACCACCACAACGGTTGAAAGCATCACCAGGCTGGAGCTTTTGGGGCGTGTCTTCAGGGCGCGTAATGATGACCAAGAAAAGGTTCCGATGGAAACCATGATCATCACGGCAACCAAGGCAGCCATGGGGATTTGGCGTACCCACTTGCCCAGTACCAGAATCAGGAACAGCAGGAAGACCCCTGCCACGAACGAAGACAATCGGCCTCGTCCCCCAGACTTCACGTTGATCACCGATTGACCAATCATCGCGCATCCTGCCATGCCACCGAAAAATCCGGAGACAATATTCGCGGTGCCTTGGCCAATACACTCCCGGTTCTTGTTGCTGTTGGTATCGGTAAATTCATCGACGATGTTGGCGGTCATCAAACTTTCCAGGAGACCAACCATGGCGAGAGCCAGTGCATATGGCAGCACAATTTTCAGGGTGTCGAAGGTCCACGGCACATCGGGAATCAGAAAAATCGGGAGCGTGGATGGTAAATCGCCCATGTCCCCCACAGTGCGTAGTGGCATTTCGACAAAAATCGAAACTATCGTCAGCACGACGATAGCGACCAAGG
>JAFGWD010000049.1 GCA_016937315.1 Rhodospirillaceae bacterium | reverse complement strand
TTACTGAATCTGCCACCCTTACCACCACGACCAACCAAACCGCAAAAAGCGATCAAACGCCGACTGGTGCGCCGCCGCCACCTACAGACCATTGTCGCGGCATGGCTGATCACTGTACCCTTGTCGGCAGTTCTGGCGGCCGGTATCTTCCTGGGGTTGAGGGCCTTGATCTCCGTCACCTGATGGAACGGGGCCGAACCCCGACAGGAGACGCCCCATGCCCATTCATTCTCGGTCCAGCCTTTTTTGCGTGCTGACCTTCGCGCTGGGGCCCATAACACCCGCAGTGGCAGCAGAACGCGAGACCATCCGCATCGTCGGCTCCTCAACGATGTACCCCTTCCTTGCTGAGGTCGCCGAAGACTTTGGCCGAGATACCCCGTTTCGTGCGCCGGTCATTGAAGCCACGGGAACCGTCGGCGGATTCAAGATTTTTTGTTCGGATATCGGCTTGAACTCACCGGACATCATCGCCGCATCGCGCCGCATCACGCCAATCGAGGAAGAAGACTGCCTATCCCACAGCATCGCCGAAATCGCCGAGTTCAAAGTCGGGTATGACGGCATCGTCCTCGCAGGCAGCCACAACACACCCGACTTTGCCGCCAGTCGCGCCACTCTGTGGCGGGCCTTGGCGCAATCCGTCCGCACCAAAGACATCCTGATTCCAAACCCCTATCGCACCTGGTCCGACATTGCACCGAACTTCCCGAAGGTGCCGATCCGCATCTACGGCCCGCCCCTAACCTCTGGCACGCGCGACGTCTTTGTCCACTTGGTCATGAACCCAGGGTGTGCCGAACTCCCCTCCACCGCGTCCGACTCCATGGTCCGCAAAACATGTGGCCACATCCGCGAGGATGGAGCCTATATCAATGCTGGGGAAGATGACGAGATGGTCGTCAAACGTCTGCTGGATGACCCCAAAGCCTTGGGAATCATGGGCTATGGCGCACTGAAACGTCATATGCATCAGATCAAAGGCTTACCGATCGAAGGCGTCCGTCCCACCGACGAAGCCCTGGAAGACGGCCGCTATCCCTTGTCGCGCCCCCTCTACCTTTACGTCAAAATCGCCCACATCGGACGGGTTCCCGGCCTCATGGACTATGTCCAACGCTTTTTATCGGAACGCATGATCGGCACCGAAGGCCGACTCTTCCAGTCCGGTTTGATCCCCATGCGTGACAACGAACGCAGCTTCGTCTGGTCCACGTTTATGGCGTTAAAAGCCCGCACAGCCCATTAGGACGTAAACTCATAAATCCCACACAAAAAACCGGCCCTCCAAAGCGGAAGGCCGGATCCCGTGGGATATTTGAAAAGCCTCTTTCGGGCATCTTCTCTCAGGGTCCCACGAAAGGAATCATATGGCGTTCGTTTCTTCAGGCCACTCTGGCCTGTTGGCTGCGCCCCATGACATGATCCGCCAAAAGCGCATCAGCCTTCAGCATATGACCTCGCAGATACGCGGCCAACTGCTCGAACACTTCACGGCCCGCATCATCACGACCGCCCTGCAGGTTGCGCCGGATTCTCTGAAGATTCTCCAGCATTTCACGATGCGCCCGTTGATGGCCAGATGTCTGCGCATAGGAGGTCCGAACCATCAGTTCCTCCTCTGCCGCACAGTGCCCTTCCAACAAACTCTCCACCTTGTCCAACAGAATATCGGCATTTCCGGTTCCACCACCGGACATCATTTCGGCATAAAGGCTGTTCATCAGATCCATCAATGCCTTGTGATCATCATCAATGTTGGCAACACCGCATTCTATGTCCTGGTTCCAGACCATCAACTTCATTTCTGCCTTATCGGCACGAACCTGATGCAGGAAGCGTCCAACTTCGGTTCGCAAGTATTCCGCTTGCTTCGACAACTCCGTCGCCGAGGCATTGATCTGCGATGCTGCCGCACCGGTTTCTTGCGCCGCGCCCTCTACTGCCTGGATGTTCGAGGAAACCTCTTGCGTGCCAATTGCGGCTTGCTCGACGTTACGCGCGATCTCCGAGGTTGCCGCATTCTGTTCTTGCACTGCGGAGGCCACCGCTGCCGCAATCTCGCCCATATCACCAATCACACCGGTAATCGTCTCGACCGCACGAACCACCGCCGTTGTCCCGTTTTGCACCGAGGCAATCTGCGCCGCAATTTCTTCCGTGGCCTTCCCCGTTTGATTGGCAAGGCTCTTAACCTCATTGGCAACCACCGCAAAACCCTTGCCCATTTCACCGGCTCGCGCCGCTTCGATCGTGGCATTCAGAGCCAACAAATTGGTCTGACTGGCAATATCATTGATCAGGTCGATGATCTCACCAATCCGGCCCGCGTTGTCCGCCAATGTCCGGATCGAAATACTGGCGACTTCCGCCTCATGGCTGGCTTTTTCCGCAACCTGGGCAGAGTGCGCCACTTGCTTGCCGATTTCATTGATTGACGCTGCCAATTCCTCGGTCGCAGAGGCAACAGTCTGCACATTAGAGGACGCTTCCTCCGCCGCACTGGCCACATTGGTCGCCTGTGCACTGGTCTCCGCTGCCGTCGAGGCCATCTGACCGGACGCCGCCTGCAACTCGGACACCGCCGAGGCAACGCGCTCGATGACGTGGCCAACACTGGCCTCAAATTCATCGGCCATCTTGTTCAACGCCGCACGGCGATCCGCCTCAGCTTGTCGCTTCTGCGCCTCGCTTTCCGCTTCCAAACGCCGCACCCGTAAGGCATTTTCCTTAAACACCTGTACCGCCGCCGCCATCGCCCCAATTTCATCCTTGTTCTCAAGGGCTGGGACTTCGGTTTCCAATTGCCCCGATGCCAGCTTTTCCATGGCTCCGGTCATCTTTCCAACAGGCCCTGTGATGCCACGACCAATCACCAGGGCAGCACTGCCCCCCAAAAGCAAAGCCACAGCCGTCAGGCCCAGAACAAGAACCGTTGAGGCCTCAATACGCGCCGTGGTTTCCGCCATTGTATGGTTCATATGCGCATCCTGAGCACGACGCACCTCTTCCATCTTGGCGATGAAGCGACGGGATTGCTCCGCAATGTTCTTTTCTGCTATGTCCCGTGTCGCGAAACGCAAATCAACAACATGGTTGAAGCCTTTTTGATAGACCGCCGCATCTTGCACCAATTCACGCACCATCTGGCGCAGATCACCGGGCGGCAGACCTTTTTCCAATTTATCCGCATTGTCAACGTAACGCGCCATGCGGGTCCGCATGGACATCGCAGCCTCATCTGTCGAATCTTTTAGAAACCGCAATGCCTCCAGACGAGTCAACATCAAGGCTTCCTGTGTCATCCCGGCAAGAGCTTGCATCTCGTGGTTTTGCATCGTGCCCGTGCGGGCCATAATTTCCGTGAGGACTTTCCGCATTTTTGGCCCTAGGCCCTCAATTTGGCCTTGTTCTGCGAAACGCTTTTCATTCAGTTCGCTCAGCTTCCCGAAGTCCGTGCCATACGCGGTCAGAATCACCAAAGCCTCTTCCATCGCGCCGCGCCGCGCCGCATCCCGCGTCAAACCTACCAGCTCTTCGACCTGTCCCCGTAAGGAGGCCAATTCATCTTTTGCGTGTTTTGCATAAGTATCCGCGCCCGTCACAACAAAAAGATTTACGTTTCTTTCCAAATTTGAAACGCCCTCCCCCAGAGTCGCCACTTTGGCGCTGCCGCTTGCAACGTGTGCATACTCAGACATATTTACGCTGAAGTTCTTTCCATTCATGTATGCCGTTCCTGATACAACGGCAATTAAAATAATCAACATCGAGAAACCAGATGATATTCTGGTGCCTATCTTAATATTGGACATCTTTATCATCGATAAGACTCCTTTTTTTTCCAAGGCGTATTGATGAATCCTTGGAGCACCGGGGCATCTCTCCGAGAGTCTTAAATGGTAAGACGGTTTTCAATGACAACAACCTGAAAAATCTGGTCGGGCATACCCCCTTACGTCAACCTGGGATATACCATTGATCCGAAATATAAACTTTTTTTAGATAATTTATGAATTTAGGATTGATATTTATCACACATCAAATCGCTTTATGCGTTCTTATCATTTTCCGTTCTGGAGTCGTAAAATCGGCTCCACCAAAAATAGGGGGGATTAACAAGTTCTATCTATGCGGGAACTTCTTCGATGCCGTCATTCAAGCCCCACGTCCGTCAGGGCGATGCCCTTAACCTGGGCAAAGACCTCCGTCCCCACATCCAAGGCCAAAACTTCCCATGATTTTTTACTGATGCGGGCAATCAAATGTACTCCCTCCCCCGCACGGCCCAGTCCGAGGAGCACCCCCACCTGATGATCGTCGCCGGGCAAACGCGCCAAAACACGCCCCGCCAAAACATTCAGGATTGACGTTTGTGTCGGCGCCACCCGGCACAAACTGACATCACCCGCCGCGATACGCAGGCGGCGGCAGCTCCCCACCTCTCCCGCACATCCTGGAACCAGAAAATCCGTGCCAGCGGCGGTTAATCGCGTCAAACCATAGATCGCGTCCCACTCCGCCACCGTGGCATCAATCACCACAGCCGCATCAGGACGACGCGCAAACGGCAGGTCGGGTTTGGACAAAAGGGTGGCGATGGGACCTGCCGCAACGACGCGCCCCTCTTGCATCAAAACCAAACGATCGGCGAGACGCTCGACCTCGGAAATATCATGGCTGACATAAATCACCGGGATGGACAGGGCGTCATGCAAGCGTTCCAGATACGGCAGGATGTCGTCTTTACTGAAACGATCCAATGCGGAGAGCGGCTCATCCATTAAGAGTAAACGCGGTTGACTCAACAACGCACGGCCAATCGCGACGCGCTGCCGCTCCCCCCCAGACAATCCAGCAGAGGCGCGGTCAAGTAAGTGCACCAACCCCAACAAATCCACCACGTCGTCAAAGGCAATGCCACGGTTTTTTGAACGCCGCATGCCAAAACATAGATTTCCCATGACCGAGACATGCGGAAACAGGCTGGCTTCCTGAAAGACATAGCCAACCGGCCGCCGATGCGATGGCAGGAAATAGCCGTTATCTTGCCAGACCGCATCGGCGGACAAGGAAAAATGCCCATAGCGCAATCGCTCCAAACCCGCGATACAGCGCAGAATCGTGGTCTTCCCACACCCCGACGGCCCGAACAGAGCCGTAACCCCGGTTTCCGGCGCGGTGAAGGCCACATCCAGATCAAACCCACCGACACGGCCTTGAAAACACGCTTCAATACGGCTCATCGCATGTGCCTCCGTAAGCGTTTTTCCAAAACCGTCATCGCCAGAATGACCAGAAACGAGAATCCCAGCATCACCCCCGATAAGCGATACGCCGTCCCCCACTGCAAGGTTTCGACATAATCCAAAATCGCGATGGAGAGCACTTTGGTTTCGCCGGGAATGCTACCTCCGATCATCAAGACCACGCCAAATTCACCAACCGTGTGGGCGAACCCCAGGATAGCGCCGGTCAAGAGTCCGGGACTGGCTAATGGCAAGGCAACGGTGAAGAAAGCATCCAGAGGAGACGCACGCAAAGTGGAAGCCACTTCCATGGGGCGCACCCCCGAGGCCTCGAACGCATTGCGAATAGGATTCACGACAAAGGGGAGTGAATAAATCACGGACCCCACCACCAAGCCCGAAAAACTGAACGCCAGTGGTGCCACACCCAAGCACCCCAGCACATGACTGAGCACGCCTTCGGGGCTCATGGCGACCAACAAGTAAAAACCCAGAACGGTGGGAGGCAAAACCAACGGCAGAGCCACCACCGTTGCCACCACCTCCTTAACCCAATGGCGACTGTTGGCCAGCCACCAAGCCAAAGGCGTACCCAAAACCAACAACACAAGCGTGCTGATGGTCGCAAGCTTCACGGTCAATCCGAGGATATCGCCCATGGCTCAGTGCTCCTTACGCCACGCTCACGTCACTTCGTGCCATAGCCGTATTTGGCAAGCACCTTGGCCGCCTCTGGCCCGTGCAAATAGTTGATAAAGGCTGTCGCCGCTGGGTTTTTCGCACCCTTGGTCAAGAGCACCGCATCTTGGTAAATCGGGCTATAGAGCGTATCCGGCACCATCCAGCGTGAGCCATCTTGCGTCAGAGCCACCTGCGATCCCGCGACAAAACCAAGTTCTGCGGCTCCCGTTGTCACAAACTGATGGACCTGAGAGATGTTGTTGCCCTCGACAATTTTGGGCTTCAAAACCTCATAAACGCCGCGCGATTTCATCACCGCCACCGCCGCCGCGCCATAAGGTGCCGTCACCGGATTGGCAATCGCCAGTTTTTTGAACGTTCCGGTTCTTAGAACCGTGCCTTTGGCATCCACCAGCCCCGGCGTTTTGCTCCACAGAACCAGTTTGCCCACCGCATAGGTAAAACTGGACCCCGGCACGCCATATCCCTCTTCCTCCGCCTTAACGGGACGTTTGTCATCAGCGGCGAGAAACGCCTCAAACGGGGCACCTTGGGCAATCTGCGTATAAAGCTTGCCGGTGGACCCAAAGCTGAATTTCACGGTATGGCCGGTTTTGGCGGTGAAGGCCTGCCCGATTTCCTTAGCTGCGGCGGTGAAATTGGCCGCCACCGCAACCAGGGTTTCCCCAGCCTGCGCCACCGACGGCAACACCGCGAAACCAAGGGCAATCGATAAAACCAAAGGACGCATAACACTCATGATGGGGTTTCCTTTTTCCTGATCGGTTATTCGATGGCGAGAATGACGTGAGCCGCCTTGACCAAGGCACAGGCGCGATCTCCCACGGACAGCCCTAACGTCTCGGCACTTTCCTTGGTAACAATGGCGGAGACCGTTTTGCCGCCACCGATATCCAGAACGAATTCACTGCTGACCGCACCGTCATCCCGCGTGATCACGTTGCCAAACAACTTGTTGCGTGCGGAGATTCGGCCAACATCTTCGGCGGGAGCCAGTAAAACGAAGGTGGACTTGATCAAAGCCAAGACCTCCCCCCCCGGCACCAGCCCCATATCCTGAACACTGTGGTTGGTAATGATCGCCGACAGCTTCACGCCGTCGGTCAAATGCAAATGAACGTCGGCATTGACAGCGCCGACATCAATTTTGTCGATGACGCACCGCAACGCGTTGCGCGCGCTGGTTTTCATGGCGAGACTCCTTAAAATGCGGGATACATGATGCGTGGCCTTGTCACCCAAACGACCTTGCAAATCGGCCATCACGTCGGCGAGCTCCCGCTCGATCAAATGAAAGGCGGCAATAATATCCGCGCCCTCTGCGGTCAGAATCGCACCACCCCCGTGGCGCCCCCCTGGCCGTGCCACCACCAAAGGTGCCGGAAATAAATTGTTGAGTGCGTTGACGCCATCCCACGCAGCCTTGTAGCTCAACCCCAGTGACCGCCCTGCCGCCGAGATCGACCTCTGATCGCGAATCGCTTCCAAGAGGGTAATACGATCCGCACCGACACGGCTGATGCCGCCATCTTCGATGGTAAACTGTGGGATAAGTGTAATCCGCGGCATGGTGGTGCCTCCGGCAGGTCGTTATGTATGCGACCTACACAGCAAGGCTTATGCCACTGACATTCTGATTATTTTTCATAGGATTAGATGAGACGTGCGGGTGTCGCATTTGCGACAATGGCGTAAACACAATCAGCCTTTGTCGGCCTCCCGAAGCCCGGCCCCGGCGCGATATTCCCCCGGCGTCATGCCAAACAGACGCAAGAACTGCCGGGTCATATGACTTTGATCATAGAACCCGGCATCCACCGCCACTGCCGCGATGTCTTCCCCCTGAAACAACAAAGCCCCTGCCCGCCGTACCCGCTGCAAACCCTGCCACGCCGTCGGCGGTAACGCTGTCTCGTCAG
>JAFGWD010000006.1 GCA_016937315.1 Rhodospirillaceae bacterium | reverse complement strand
GCCGCCGGTCGGACTGGACCTTTTTGTTGCATCCGCAATCACCAAGGTCCCCCTCGAAAAAGTCATGAAGGCAACCTTGCCGTATCTGTTCTCATTAATTGTTGCCCTAATGGCAATCACTTTGGTGCCAGAGATTTCCACCATGCTGCCCAACGCCTTGCATTAAGGCTCCAGAAGACCAACAGACCCTCAAAAGAAAACGGCCCCAATCAGGGCCGTTTTTCTTGGTGTTATTCAGCTGTCCTTTTGTCTTCCAACACTTGTCGAGGCGTCCGCGCCCGTATCACCCAACACGCCACCGCCAGCGCCAAGATTGAGCCGCTTTCATACAGCAGAATGCTGGGGTCCAAGTCCTTGCCTTGCAGAACAATCATCCGCGACAATGCCGTGATTGCAATGAACAACGGCAAAGAAATCGGAATACGGTTGTTGGTGTAATAGGCCCCAATCATCCCCAGAACTTCGGCATAAATGAACATCAGCAAAAGGTCTTTCAGCTCCACCTGGCGATCACCGATGATGCGCCAAACCTCCTGCCCCATGGCCGCGATGGTCATCAGCGCAATCACTGCCAGAAAAACCCGTTCTAAAACCTCGATCACTCGATGCATATTCATCCGTTTTCCCCTCGTGTCTCCCCATGCGGCATTGCACCGCCTCTTCCGTGATGGGTATATAAGTATGCCCACAATGCCAAGGACACCCCTCCTGTGAAACTCATGTTCGTCGGCGCCCTGGCCGCCTTATTCTTCAGCACCACATTTGTCCTAAACCGGGCTATCAGCTTGGACGGCGGCCACTGGTTTTGGACAGCGGCGTTACGCTACGCCTGGATGATCGGTTTTTTATGCGCCGGGTATCTGATCAGCGGGAAGGGACGCGCCCTCATCGGCGTTTTCCATCTATTCACGCGATACTGGAAATTCTGGTGCGTCACGGGAAGTATCGGCTTCGGCGTGTTCTATGCACCATTGAGCTTCGCGGCCTCTTATGCACCAGGTTGGATGGTTGCCACCACATGGCAAACCACAATCCTCTGCACGCCTCTGGTCTTGCGTGCCTTCGGTCACCGTGTGCCGATGCGAGCATTGGCCCTCACCGGCCTGATTTTTTGTGGTGTCGTTCTCGTCAACATCGAGCATGCGCGTTTAACATCCACCACCGAAGTCCTACTGGCGGCACTGCCGGTTTTGCTGGCCGCATTTGCCTACCCCCTTGGCAACCAAATGCTATGGGAAGCCCGGATCGGAACCCATCCCCGTCTGCCACATATCGTTGACCCCGCGCTTGACGATCCCTTCGCACGGGTCCTGTTGCTGTCCTTGGGCTCTGTTCCCTTCTGGCTAATTCTGGGAACCATCACCCTGCCGCCGCCACCCCCGACAGATCAGATCGTCACCACGGCCTTCGTCGCCCTGTTTTCCGGCGTCATCGCGACCAGTTTGTTCCTTTATGCCCGCCACATTGCCACCTCCCCCGCTGAATTGGCCGCAGCGGACTGCACGCAAGCCCTAGAGGTGGTGTTCTCCCTTGCCGGAGAAGTCTGGTTACTGGGCGGTGCGTTACCATCAATTATGGGCTGGGCTGGCTTAGCCTTAACCATTATTGGGTTACTCGCCTATCTGCGTGCCCAGCGGTAAACATAAACAGGCTTCGTCACCGCCGCAGCAAACGCAGGGCATTGGCGGTGACCAGAACTGTCGCACCCGTATCGGCCAAAACGGCAGGCCATAACCCGGTCACACCAATCACCGTTGTCACCAGGAACACCAACTTCAATCCAACTGCCATGGCAATATTCTGATGGATCGTCGCCATAGCACGCCGCGCCAAGTCAATCAGCGCCGCAACATCCCCAACGTGCTCGTGCAGGCTGGCAGCATCAGCGGTTTCCAGCGCCACATCCGTGCCCCCACCAAAGGCAATACCAACGTCTGCCATTGCCAAAGCAGGCGCATCATTGATGCCGTCCCCCACCTTGGCAACGCAGGCACCTTTCTCCTGAAGTGTGCACACCGCCGCCATTTTGTCCTCAGGCAGCAACCCAGCATGTACCTCAATCCCAAGCCGTTGCGCCAAGGGCGCCGCCGCCGCCGCACTGTCACCCGTCAGCATCACAATACGGATACCCATGGCCTTCAACCGTGCCACACCCTCCATAACATCGCCGCGCGGGGTATCAATCACTGCAATCAAGCCAATCGGCACGCCATTGCGGCTCAACAACGACACTGTCTTGCCCGCATCGGCCAAGAGCCGCGCCGCTGGGGCCTCTCCGGCATCCACCGCCCCAAGGAACAGATCGGCGGCATCAATCGTCCCAGACACTCCGCGCCCCGGCAGTGCCGTCAGCCCTTCGACCATGTGTGGTATAATCGCCTCTGCTTCCGCTGCCGCCAGAATGGCACGGGCCATGGGATGCGTGGAGTTCTGCGACAGTCCAGCAGCCAGACCCAAAATCTCATCACGATCTCCGGCCAAGGCCACAACATCGGTCACAGATGGGCGGCCTTCGGTTAAGGTCCCGGTTTTGTCAAACGCTACGGAATCGACACGCGCCAAGGTTTCCAAAACCGCGCCGCCCTTAATCAAAAGCCCCCGCGCCGCGCCCGAGGCCAACGCCGAAGCCAATGCGGCAGGGGTTGAAATGACCAAGGCACACGGACAACCGATCAACAACACTGCAAGACCGCGATAAATCCAGGTCGACCAATCCTGCCCCGCAAGAAGGGGCGGCAAGACCGCCACCACCAACCCAGTCGCCACCACGAAGGGCGTATAAATGCGGGCAAAGCGTTCGATAACACGCGCCACCGGTGCTTTACGTGTCTGCGCCTCACGCACCAAACGCACGACCCGCGCAATCGCATTGTCCGCAGCAGCAGCTGTAACCTTCAGTCGGAGAACCCCATCACCACTGATCGTGCCTGCGTAGACCATGTCCCCCAAGGCCCTCGTTTTCGGCTGAGACTCTCCGGTCAAAGGCGATTCATCCACCGCGCTCATTCCATCAATTACTACACCATCAGCCGTGATGCGTTCACCCGCCCCCGCCACAACAATCTGCCCAGGAACCAACGACGATGCAGCAACCTCGCGGGTCTTTTCCCCCTCCTCCAGGCGTGCAGTCTGTGGCACCAAAGCGACAAGACGTTCAATACCCGCCTGAGCGCGGCCAGCCGCCAAAGATTCCAAAATCTCGCCGAACAGAAACAACAACACAACCGTCGCAGCCTCTGCCACGGCACCAATCGCCACCGCACCGACCGCCGCCACCGTCATCAAGGTTTCAATGGAAAAAGGATTGCCACTACGGGCATCTGCCAAAGCACGCCGCGCCACTGGGAAAAGCCCCACCACCATGGCCACACAAAAAGCAACAGCCTCCCACTGCGGCCAGAACCGCCCCGTCACGGCCGCAGTTTGTAATGCTCCGGCATAGAATACAGCCCCTCTCAAAGGCCCTTCACGCCAGAGAGCACGCCACGAGCCCGCAGAACCGTGGGAATGATGCCCACCATCACCAGTATGACCACAACCATGCTCACGGTCATGATCGTGAGCATCATGATCGTCATCGCGGACCGGGCCGAATCCTTGGCAACACAGGCAAGACATGGTGAAATCCTTTGCTTTCTGATCTTTCGATTCAGGATACAATCTCTAGTCACTAGAGAAGCAAGGGGAGTTTTCGCCCATGACATTGGTCCCCATCGGCTGGCTATCGCACGAAAGCGGAGTCAAGATTCCAACCATTCGCTACTATGAAAACATTGGCCTTTTGCCGCCACCTGTGCGTAGCGAGAGCAACCGTCGCATGTATCCACCGGAAATGGCGCAACGCTTGCGATTTATCCGCCACGCACGACAACTAGGCTTCGACGTTGAGGCTATACGCCGCTTGGCTGACTTGGCCCTCAAACCCACCACCCCGTGTGGCGAAGCCCACACCATCGCCTGTGCACGGTTACGCGATATCGAAGATAAAATCGCACGCCTCGTGGCGCAGCGTGCAGAAGTGCTGCACATGATCAACACCTGTGCTCAAGGCTGCATTGAGAAATGTGGCGTCATTGAAATCCTGGAAGATCACACCAAATGCTTGCATGAATCGCATTGATACTAGCTTTCACCTTCACAAGCCATCCCAGTTGAACGATAGTTGGGAATGGCTTATGTCTTCCCAAGCTTTGAAAATTTAAGGATTCTCCCTTGGCAACAGACCACATCCTGTTGATCGATGACGAACCCTATATCCTGGATGGTCTGCGTCGCATCTTGGAAAGGCGCTATACCCTTGGTCTCGCTGGGAACGCGGACGAGGCACTTGCTCTTTTGGAAACATCTGGTCCGTTTGCCGCCGTTGTCTGCGACTTGAAAATGCCCGGCATGGGCGGGCTGGAACTACTGCGCGAACTGCGTCGTCGATCCCCCGACACGGTGCGTATGGTGTTGTCTGGAACCGCCGACATGACCGCAGCGATCACCGCAGTGAATGACGGCGAGGTTTTTCGCTTTCATACCAAACCCGTACCCACCGACGTACTTCTCGCGTCTGTCGCCGCCGCCGTCGCGCGTTATAACCGCGAGGGCAAGGGGCATCCCAACAACAAGACCCGAAACGTCTATGACTTCCCAAGCGCACTGAAACGGAATGAACTGCGCCTTTTTGTGCAACCACAATACGACATCACCCATAATCGCATCTGCGGCATCGAAGCCCTAATCCGTTGGCAACACCCCAAACTAGGCCTCTTGCTGCCAGGGGCCTTTCTGGCTGACGTGGAAGCAATTGGTGCCATTACCCAACTCACCGACTGGATCATGAACGCGGCCTGTGCCGCGCTGGCAACGTGGCGACGCGACCTGGATCCCACAATGTCAATTGCCGTCAATATCACCGCCAATGACCTGGGTGATCCAGAGTTCCCTGGCCGCGTCAAAGCCATGCTGACACGTCACCAACTCCCTCCCCAAGCTCTGGAGCTTGAACTTGTCGAAGGTGCCGCGTTGGACACCAACGCCCTGCCTCGCGCCGCCCTAAGTGCCTTAACGGAAATCGGTGTCGCCTTAAGCTTGGACGATTTCGGGACCGGCTACTCCGCCTTTGGCTATTTGCGGCATTTACCCATCCACAAGCTAAAGATTGATCGGATTTTCGTTTCCGACATTGCAACCGACGCCAACGCCCTTCACATCATTGAAGCCATCATTGGTCTTGGGCAAATACTTAATCTGACGGTCATCGCCGAAGGCGTGGAAACAAAAAAGCAAATGGACGCACTCAACCACGTCGGATGTCATCTGTTCCAAGGGTTTCACATTGCCCGACCAATACCTATGCAAGATTTCCCCAATTGGTTTGCAAAGCACACGGCCAAGACGAAAACCGTTTAAGGGGCGTCCACAGGCAACTGAACAACAAAAACTGCCCCCCCGTTTTCCGTCGCTTCCTCAAGAAAAAACTTCCCGCCATGACGACGCACGATGATGTCAAAGCTGATGGACAGGCCCTGTCCTGTCCCTTTACCTGCGGGCTTGGTGGTAAAGAAGGGATCGAAAATCTTGCTCCGAATGTCCGGCGCAATACCGGGGCCATCGTCTGCAACACGGATCTCCACCATCGTGTCGAGGCTCCTGGTGGAGATGGTAATCCGCCCAAGTTCAGACCGTCCTTGCGCCTCAATCGCATGAACCGCATTAATCAGTAAATTCAGAAAAACTTGCCCAACATCCGTAGGATAGCACCAGACTTTCGGCAAATCGCCCTGCAAGACGGTTTCCACAACCGCCTGATACCTCCAGATATTTGTCGCAATACTGCGCGTACTTTCAACCAAATGGTTGATGTCGGTTTCAACCTTTGCCGCGCCCCCAGGATGCGAAAACTCCCGCATGGACTGCACAATGTGCGCGACATGCAACACTCCCTGGCGGGATTGTTCGATCGCACGGGGCAGCTCCTTAAACAGGAAATCGCAGTCTTGGTCCTTCAACAACCGCAATACTTCGGTTTTTATCGCGGCAGAATCATGGGAGCCCGCCTCAGAAACATCGCGCACACGACGCACCATCTGCACGATGCTCTCCAGAGATTCCTCGATAAAGCTCAAATTATCGCCGATATACTGGATCGGCGTGTTGATTTCATGTGCAATACCCGCAGCCAGAGTGCCCAGAGCCTCCATCTTCGACGCCTGAAACAGTTGCGCCTCCAACTTGCGCCGCTCCGTACTGTCGGAAAACACCACCACCGCACCAATTAACGCCCCATTGCGGTGCATCGGAGACACCGCATATTCCACAGGAAAGACTTCCCCCGTTTCGCAACGAAACAAGGCGTCAATCACCCTCAATGGGCGACCCTCGCGGATTTTCAACGCCATTTTGCACATATGGTCGCCCGCAGCCATATCCCGGCCAGCTGGGTCAACGTAGGCACACAGGCAAGACCCCTGCATTTCTTTGGGCGAAGAGAACCCCAACATGCGGGCTGCCGCAGCATTGCACAAAGTGCACCGGCAATTCAGATCAGTAGCAAAAATCCCTTCGCTCGTTGTCTCTAGCAACAGACGAAGATTTTCCTCCTGCTCACGCAATTCAGATTCAGCATGTTTGCGAGCGGTGATGTCCAGCATCACGCCAATCATGCCGTGAAGGCCTCCCGGCGTCAGCGCGAGTATCGCCTTATGAAAACTGATGTCATGAACACTGCCATCGGCGTAACGCACCTGGGTTTCGTAAATTTGCGCCCCCTGACGATCCAAGAGGTCTTGATCCGCACGGTTATAAACCTGCGCGAGATCCGGTGGGGCAAGGTCGAATACCGTCTTCCCCAACACATCGCCCACCGCAAGCCCCAGGCTGTCCGCAAAAGCCCGATTGCACGCACGGTAAACCAGAGAGCCATCCTTAAAAAAGGCTGGCGCTGGAATGGCCTCCATTAAGGTGGCCATCATCTCAAAATCACCATCTGTGGGTTTCTCGGTCACGGCACCCTCGGTTAAAGAAACAGGGACAACCAAGCGCACCTCCTTGCACAAACGACTTGGGGTGAACCCCCTCCCCGTCACGCATCATTGTCGGCAAACACCACGATTTCGTCGGAAATACGCTTCACACGGGCAAGATTGCGTAGGCTTTCCACATGCGCCTCAGAGATTTGCACCAAAGCCGAAAGGACCAAACGCCCATCCAGTGTCATCACATCCGCAGCCAAAACCATGTCAGGCAAAAGGACACCTGTGGCCAGTTTCTTAACCGGACGCCGTCCATTACCCAGATCGGTCATGACCTCCAAAACATCACGCACCCGCCCCAATAAGCCGGGATCAAACTGCTGTGCACGCAGACTGAGGGTTTCAAAATCGGTGCGGGTGGGAGAAACGCCCGTCGCAATGTTGGACAATTCGGATAATATTTTCAATATCCGCGCATCCAGGGGAATATCGGTGCCCTTCGGCCCATCGGCGGGAAATCCCGACCCATCAAAGCCTCGATTTTGCAACGCAACGATCTTCGACACACCAGCCAGACGCGGAATGTTAGCAATAATGTTTCGCGCCGCCTCTGGACTGTGATCAATCATCCGGCGTTCGACCTCGGAAAGCGGCGTCTTGGCATGAAGTTTCGCGATGACTTCAGGTGGTACTGAAAGCAGACCAATCGGCCCCAACATCGCCGCGATTTCGATCTGCCAGCGTTGCGGCAACTTCAGGGCAACAGCAACCTTACGCGCCCAAGTTCGGATGCGCGTGGCACGCCCAAAAGCCAACGGCGAGGCCAAAGCCAGCATGTCAATCAGCACCTTAACGCTCCCCGCTAAGGTCTTTTCCAACAGTTCCCGCTCCGCCATCACCAAACGATATTGTTCCAGAGCCGCATTCAACCCCGCTTCCATCGTCTCAGGCGGACACGGCTTGGTCAAAAAACGGAAAATGCTGCCATTGTTAATGGCATCAATCGCGGTCTGCATATCGGCATTGCCCGTCAACATCAAGCGCACCGTATCCGGCAAAGCCTCCTTGATTTTCGCCAGGGTGGAAACGCCGTTCATGCCCCCCATACGCATATCGCAAACCACCACAGAAGGGACCTTTCCCCCTTCGATCTGTGTAATCGCGTCTTCACCGCTGGTCGCCGTCTCCACATCAAATTTACCGCGAAACTGACGCTTCATCGAGGACAGCAAATTCACGTCATCGTCGATCAACAAAATCGTTTCGCTCATTTCTTCGGTTCCGGATCCTGTTCGACAAGAGCAACCATCCAGGCTTTGACCTTAGCCTCCATGCCCAGACAACGCACATAGTCTACGTCCAAAGAAACCGGGCGCATTGTCCGTTCCCCCAAAGGCCAACGCGGACCAAAAGCGCGGGCCATATGTACACAGGTCAGGGCTGAACGATCCGTGTACACGCACGCCGAGGGGTGATCCTGGTAGAGCACAGCTTCGATAATAGCGTCGTTGAAGCCCCATAGTCCCAGCAAATATCCACCAAGTTCCGCCTGCGAAGCGCCAAAGAGTTCTTTTTCGACGGTGGAAAGATCCTCTCCCCGTTCGGCACGTCTCAGCACATCTTTGGTTTTCCGGGGTTCCGCGTCAAAAAACACCAATGTTCCAATGACCGACAACATGCCCGCGCAAAAAGCCTGATCACGCAAGCCATCGTTCAAGCCCTCTTCGCGAGCAAAACGCCGCGCCAATGCCGCCACCGTTAAACCATACACGTCAAGATCATGGACCAGAGCGGACAATTCCGGTGTTTTGTCAAACTGACGAAATATCCCCACCGACAGCACCAGAGCACGGACGGTTTCCAACCCCAACAAACGCACCGCCTGAAACACATCATGAACCTGACTGCCCAGCGAAAAATAGGCCGAGTTGGTGATGCGTAGAACCTCGGCGGTCATCGCCACATCTTCCGAGATCATCCCCGCGATGGTCCGCATGGACGAGGTTTCTTTACGCATTTCCGCAGTCAAACGCATGTAAAGAGCCGACGGCGACGGCAAATTATGCAGACTGGCCGCCAAGGTGCGCAACGGTTCACTCCGCAAAACGCCACGTAACGCCAACGTCCGGTCCAAAAGCGAGACAATGTCCTCAGTATTGCAGGGTTTAGCAAGATACTGGTGGGTCGGACCAATCGTCCGAAGCACGCTTTTTTCTTCGGTATAGCCGGACAACACCACTCGCACCGTGCCGGGATAGCGTTTTTCCACCTCTGATAACAAAGACGCCCCATCCATTTCCGGCATTCGCATATCGGAAACCACGACATCAAAGCCCTTTTCTTCAAGGAGCCTTAATGCATCAAGCGGACTGTCCATGAACGTAATGTCCCAGTCCTCGCGATGCTTGTGCAGAATACGGCGTAAGCCGCGCAGCAGGTTCACATCATCGTCAATAAACAGGATTGAAAGTTTCATACCGTGTTGTCCTCTCCCTCTGGAGACACTGCCGCCACACCGATTGGCAGACGAACCACAAACGTTGCGCCGCCACCCGGTGTCTCTTCGACAGTCAGGCGACCACCGTGCTTATTCGCCACCACATCCAGGGAAATTGCCAACCCTTGCCCCGTGCCCTTACCAACGGGCTTTGTGGTAAAAAAGGGATCAAAAACACGCTCCCGCATATCCTTTGGAACACCCGGCCCATTGTCAGCGATGAGAATTTCGACACTATCACCATCACACCGGGTAGAAACGCGGATACTCCCCTTCTCTTCTCGTCCCTCTAAGGCATGTGATGCATTCACAATCAAATTCAACAACACTTGATTGATGTCAGCAGGAAAGCACAAAATCGCCGGCACGTCAGGGTCCAGATCTTTTTCCACAAACGCTGTGTGTTTCCATTCGTTGGTGGTAACGACCAGTGTGCTTTCCACCGCGCGATTGATATCGGTCATCACCTTTGCCGTACTGCCAGGATGTGAAAACTCCTTCATCGAGCGTACGATCTTGGCCACATGTTCAACACCGTCCAAGGATTGACGTACGGCAGCAGGCAGTTCCTCCAACAGATAGGGAATGTCAGCTTTTTCAATCACATCTTCGATGTAAGCGGTCAACTCTGGGGGGGTGGACTCTGCCGCAAGAGAGGAGCGGATGGTGGCATATGTCGCCGCGACAGCCGCAATTGAAGTATCGAAAAACCGCAGATTGTCACCGATATATTGGATTGGCGTATTGATTTCATGTGCAATTCCCGCAGCCAATTGGCCAACCGTAGCCAAGCGCGAGGATTGGAGTGCTTCACGTTGCGCGGCTTTCAGGGCATCGATGCAACGGAAGGAAATCACGACAGCGCGATCCCCGTTTTCTTCCGTCAACGCCGCACAAGCATAGGCAACGTACATCCGTTTTTCAGCAACAGGTAACCAGACTTGTGCATCATCATCAACGTAAACATCGGCACCGGCGAGAGCGTTCTGAGGTGGCCCTTCCAGGAAAGAGACATCCTTGCCCGCAACCGCAAAGCACATCACAGCGTCTAAGGACATCCCAACCAAATCGTCTACACCCAAAAGGTGGTGAGCCGATGGGTTGGCAAACAAAATGGTACCATCGGAGGCAACCAACACCACACTCTCGAACAAGTTTGAGGTCACCCCCAACAAGCGGCGACGGTTATCCTCAATCTCCTGCTCGGCCTTGATGAGGGCGGTCACGTTACTGGACGCGCCACGATATCCCAGAAACGTACCATCCTCAGCAAAGAACGGCTTGCCGTTGGAACGGATAAAAATCACCCGGCCATCCGGTCTCTGAACACGATAATCAAGGCGACGAAAAGGTTTCCGTTGCGCGACATCCTTGGCATAGGTCACCCACTGTGCCGCATCTTCCTGACTGCGTGCCGCCATCACGAAGTCCAGCCGCGAACGCCCAATCACTTGATTCTTCTTCAATCCGGTGACGGTATAAAAACGTTCTGACATCATCGTCAGTCGCCCATGTGCATCGGTTTCCCAAAACCAATCGGCCGATGATTCCGCAATATCGCGGAACCGCTGTTCGCTGACGGCAAGCTTTTCGACTTGGCGCTGGAGAACAATGCGATTTTTTTCCTCCAGCGCGGCACGTTCCTCAGCCAAGCGATCAAGCGTCTGTGCATTTTCCTTAAAAACAGCAACAGCGCGAATCATCGCGCCCACTTCGTCATCACGATCCGTCTGTGGCACGGCAACCATCTTATCACCCGCCGCCAGACGCCCCATCACCCGCGTCACCCCCTGGACACCATCGGAAATCGCACGGCTGAGCAGCAACGAAACAACCGCAGCCAACGCAAAGGCCGCACCAACCGCCAGAGCGATCAAGGCAATGGCCCGATCCAGTTCTTTCGCCGCGTTGTCTTCCAGAGCCCGTCGGGCATCAAGGTGATAAATTTCCCAGTTACCAATCGCGGCGTCCGCATCGGCAAAGCGGCGTTCGGCTTCGGACAGCAAGGTCAAGGCCATGCCCGTGTCGGTATCCAGCATATCGAGGACATCCCGCGCCGCCGTTTCGTAGCGCCCCGATATGCGATGCACCGCTTCAAGAAGCGACTGTTCTTCCGGTCCCAAGGCAGCACCCTGCAAAAACGCCTCAGCAAGAACATTGACGCCGTCCAAACGCTCTTCCGCAGACTGCCGTAAACTGAGAAAAATCTCCTTATTTACGCCAATGGACCGCCATGTGATGGTACGAAACAAGGCCAGATCACTTTTGACCATATTCATACGCAAGGATGACAAACGCTGATCACGCGCAGAGAAAAGCGCCAACTGAGCGTCCGTATCCTGACGCAAAGCGAAATACGTTCGATAGGACATCACGACAGCCAGAAGTGCCGCCAGCATCACAAGTCCTGGTGCCACCAAAAGCTTTCGCCTTAAAGGCCAGTCGCGAAAACGCAGGAACAAGGGATACACCCTCCGGTTATGTTTAACGACCATTTGGCGAGCAATGTGCGTCCTTTACAAGTCTACGAAGTCTTTCGGTCTGTCGCTAGAGTATTCCGCCCAAAGGGAACATACTTCAGACCAGATTTTCCCATAGAGCAAACCAACACGACCTATCCTGATGAAAAACCAACAAGGCAGTTGAAAAATGCCCGCCAACAGCGGCATTCTGGAGCGCATAAGGCCTCATCCAAACGGATGCATGTTGCCGCCTCGCCGGTTCACGGATTTTTCATGTCTTTATCCCTCACCCACCTGTTGTTTCTGATCGGGACCATTACCACCGCGCTGATCCTGGGAGTCCGTGCAGGGCGAGGCACCAAAACCGCTGAAGGATTCAGCCTCGGCGGACGATCTTCCGGTGTCGCGATGATTGCTGGTGGAATCGCAGGTACCGTCATCGGGGGTGCGGCAACCATTGGTACCGCACAACTTGCCTATAACATGGGGCTTTCCGCCTGGTGGTTCACCCTGGGGTCCGGCATCGGTTTCATTTTAATCGGCACGTTCTATGCGCGGCCATTACGCCACTCGGGCTTGGAAACCATATCCCAATTCCTGGTCCTGAACTATGGACGCGGCGCAGGACCAATCGCCAGCCTCGCCTCATCATTGGGCATTTTGTTTTCCGCCGTGGCCAGTGCACTGTCCGCAATCCCGATGATCGGCACCTTATTTGGCCTGTCCAGCACGACGTCCGCCATCATTATCGTGGTTTTGGTCATCGGCTATGTGGCTTTTGGCGGCATGAAGGGCGCTGGCATCGCCGGATTGTTCAAACTGGCCGTCATCTGGTTCACGCTGTTCGCATCGGGCGGCGTCGCTGTGGTCTTTTTGGTCAAACAAACTCACGTTGTCTTCCCGACGTTTCCTTGGTTTAGCCTGTTTGGACGCGGAACCGGACAAACCTTTGGCAACCTATTTTCCCTCATTGTCGGCATCATTTGCACCCAAACCTATATCCAGGCCCTTTACGCCGCATCTGATTCCCGAACCGCCGCAATCGGGGCTTACACCGCTGCGCTTATTACCATTCCGGTCGGCCTACCCTCAGTCGCGATCGGCATGGCAATGCACATTTCACACCCAGACATTCCACCCATCCTAGCCCTGCCCTTGTTTCTTCTGGAGAACATGCCGCCGATTATAGCCGGAATCGGTATTGGGGGATTGATGCTGTCGGTCGTGGGGTCCATCGCAGGCCTGACCTTAGGCATCGGAACCATGATCTCACGAGACATTGGACAAGCCCTCTTCGGCCTGTCACGGGACCGCGATATTCTGCGCCTGAACCGTGGCAGCGTCTTGATCGTCACCATCATTGCCGCATGGATTGCCGTGACACACCTGGACAGTTACGTCCTGGACTGGAACTATATGTCCATGGCCCTGCGTGGTGCCGGCATTTTCATTCCCTTGAGTCTGGCAATCTTCGCCCCGAAACGCCTTCCTGCCAGTTGGGCCGTCGCATCCATGGCCATCAGCACAGTCGCCGCCATTGCCAGCCGTCTGATTTTCGCTTGGCCGATCAATCCACTGTTCATCGGCGTGGCGGTCAGCACGATTTTGGTGGGATGTGGACTTTTGCACGCACGGATCACCAAGACTCCCATCACACCCCCACCTAGGACGTAGGCTCATAAATCCCGCCAAATTGCGTTGGTCGCCAAGGGATACAATGGCAGGAGCCGCCGCGAAGGCGATGCTGGGACATCGGTGAGCGGTGGCAACGAACCAGGGTGTTCCTTGGCGATCAACCCGGAGGGTCGGGCGCTTTCGTCCGCCGAAGGCCTTGAAAAGCTTGCCCGTAGTCCCCGCTACGGTCTACGCTTTTCTCCTGTTCGGACGAACGAAATCGCTCCGGCGCAACCGGCGGGAT
>JAFGWD010000005.1 GCA_016937315.1 Rhodospirillaceae bacterium | reverse complement strand
TGGGGGTGGGGCCTGCTCGCCTTTTACGATGCCTTAACCGAGGAAACGGCAGGACAACCGGCTTTGCGGTCCTGGCTCTGGCTGGGGGTGGCGCTGGGGGTGGGGATGCTCGCCAAATACGCCATGGCCGCCTTTGTGCTCAGTGCCGGTCTGGTCTTTGTCTGCGTACCGGTTTGGCGCCCGATCGTGCGTAAATCGGGGCCGTGGTTGGCTTTGGCCTTGGGCGCGGTGGTGTTTTCCCCAAATATATTTTGGAATGCGGCCAATCATTTTGTCAGCTTTGCCCATACGCAGGCCAACGCCAATTTGGGCGCGGGCGGGGTACATCCGATGAAGGCGCTGGAATTTGTGGGAGCGCAATTTGGTGTGTTTGGGCCGATTCTGTTCGCCGTTTTGCTGGCTTCGATTGTCGCTTTGTTCCGTCGTCGTCCTGATCCGGCGGAGCCGGACGGACGTGGGACGATCTTTTTGGCGGCTTTTGCCGTGCCGCTTTTGCTGATTATGACAGTGGAAGGATTTTTGTCGCGGGCCAATGCCAACTGGGCGGCTCCAGCTTATGTTGCGGGCAGTTTGTGGGTGGTGTTCGTTTTGGCACGTCGGGATCTGTGGATTAAGGCGGCGTTGGGACTGCATGTGTTGGCGGCACTGGTCATGGTGAATTATGATAGCTTGGCTCACCTTGCCGGGGTGGACCTTTCCGCCAAAACCGACCCCATGAAGCGGGTGCGGGGATGGGATCGGTTGGGGCGAGCGCTGGGTGATGTGATTGCGCTGGATCGGGCTGCCGGTACGGTACTTGCCTTCGACGAGCGCAAGGTTCTGACGCCGATGCTGTATTATCTGCCGCGCCCGCATCCGGTCTTTGCGAAGTGGAATGCGGACAGGCATATCGACGACCATTACGATTTGACCGTTGATCTTGGTGCTTATGCTGGCCGCGAAGTGGTGTTGGTGACGCGTCGGAAGAACGTGTCCGAATATGCATCAGCCTTTTCCGGTCCGATTTCCGGGCCGATGGTTGTTTCGGTGCCCATTCACGAAGATTACACGTTGACTCTCAACGTGTTCCAGATGGGGCGCTTTATTGGTTATTCATCGCAGGCGCATTGATCCGCTTGCCTGTCTTGTTCATTATCGGATTACCGGGTCGGGCGGGGTCAGCGCGGTGATGAGGCCCGCGTGTTCCGGCCATTGCGTGATGAGTGCCGCCCGGTCGCCGTGTTCATAATCGGCGAATTCAAAACCAGGATTAACCGTGCATCCCAAAAGCGCGAAACGCCCACCGGGTTTTAGCTGTGCGCCTTGCCAGACGGTCCTGGGGACGAGGGTTTGTGGTGTTTCTCCGGCGAGGATATCGGAGCCGATGGTCACGATTTCCCCCGTGCCGTTGGGGAAGAGACGGAGCTGCTCCACAGGATCTCCCAGGTAAAAATGGAACATCTCGTCTGACTGGACGCGGTGTAAGGCCGAGAGTGTATTCGGAGTCAGTAAGTAATAAATCGCTGTCCCAACACTGCGTTCCCCGCCGTATTCTTCTGATAACGTTGAACGCCCCCATTTCTGGGTGCTGCGATAGGTCTCTTTGAAGTATCCCCCTTCATTAGGGTGGGGAATTAGACCGAGAGTGGCAATGAGTTTTTCAGCAAGAACGTCCATGATTTCCAGTCTTTTGGGCGGCGTGTTGCAGGATTGTGAAAATTTTATAGTGTAGTATAATGTTCAAGTGGAAACGTCGTCAATCCATGTGCGGTATTTCGATTGCGGCCTGTATGGTGAAAAGAGTGAGAGATGTGGTTTGGTTTTGGCAAGAGTAGAAGCGAAGTCTCCGTGAGTGAGCCTCCCTTGGATATTCCGTGGGAAAAAAACGACAAAGGTCGTTTTTGGAAGCTCTTGACGGTTCGTCCGGAAAGTCTTGCTTTGTCCGGTCGCGGTGGGGTTGCGGTGTTTTTCCATCGTGGCGTTAAACCCGGTTGGGTCTATGTGTGCGCTACAAATGATCTTGGGGATGTGTTGGAAAAGGCGCAGGACGACATGGACATCACCGCGTATGAGGGACGGGGCGGGGTGTACGTGGTGTGGTCTTTCGTCAAACCAGAATTTCGTGACGGCGTGGCGCTGCATTTACGCCAAACGCTGAAGCCCAAAATCCTGGACAGTGATTTGGATGGGCATCGGACCTATTCACAGGACCCCGTTCCAGTGAACCCACCGTCTTGACCTAAATCGTTTTCAATCTCTGCGATGTTTGGAGCATCAATGATACGGCGTACGGTTTCAAAGTCGAATCCCGCCCGTGCCAGTGCAGCCATGTCCCGATCATGACGTTCGGCTCGTTTGTCTGGATCACGAAAGGGGCCTAAGCGGCGGCGGCGTGCCAAAACCAGGGCGGCCTTGAGTGTCATATCGTGGTCATCCGTGCCTTCGTTTTGGGCCAGAGCGTTTAGTGCAGCGGCAATCGCGTCATCTCCGGCCCCTGCCACGGCCAAGCGGCGTCGGATCATGGTCGGGGGCGTGCCGCGTGCGAATAAGGCGCGGGCTTTTGCCGTCGCGGTCCGGGTGTCGTCGATATAGCCGATGCGTTGCATCTTAACGATGGTTTCTTCAATCCATTGTGTGGCGGCGGCGGTGTCGATATCGGCTTCTGGGTGACAGGCGGCGCGACGGACTTTGTTGTGCAGCACCCGACGTAGGTTCTCCGCCGTGCTGTCGAAACGTTGCAAATAAAATGCGGCCGCATTCTCCAGGTAAGAGGCGGTGATGCGGCGCGGCGCGGCGCGGCGGTTTTTGTGTGGGTTGGACTGTGTCATGACGGCATCATAGCACCGGCGAATCAGGAAGACAGTGGCGTAAAGGGGGTTGAGACGTGGACGCGCCAGTGTCATATGGGGGGGCCGGTTGTGTCCGGCGTTGACAAAGGCAAGCGGCAAACACCATGACACCGATTTTTCCCGATCACATGACACCCCTCGGTCCCGTCAATTGGATCGGCTTTTATACCCTATTCGCGAAGGAAGTGCGGCGCTTCCTTAAGGTCTGGTTGCAGACGGTCGCGGCGCCGGTCATCAGCACATTGATATTTATGACGATTTTTGCGTTGTCCTTGGGCCGTGAAGGCCGTGAGATGGGGGGCGTGCCGTTCCAGCAATTCTTGTTGCCGGGCTTGGTGATGATGACGGTGATTCAGAATGCTTTTGCCAACACCTCCTCATCCTTGGTGATTTCCAAAATGCAGGGCAGCATCGTCGATATTCTGATGCCGCCGTTATCTCCGTGGGAGTTGTCTCTGGCTTATGTTGGTGGCGGTGCGGTACGCGGTGTCTTGGTGGGGTCCGTGGTGGCGGCGATTCTGGTCTCCGTGACTCCTGTGCCGCTGCATGCGCCATTCACGGCGTTGGCGTTTATGCTGGAAGCGGCGGTGATGATGTCTGCGGTGGGGGTATTGACCGGGATCTGGGCGGAAAAATTTGACCAGTCGACAGTGATTACGAATTTTATAATTACACCGCTCTCGTTTTTGTCAGGAACCTTTTACTCCATTGATCACTTGCCCCATGCGGTGCGGTGGATTGCACAGGTCAATCCCTTCTTCTACATGATTGACGGATTTCGTAGCGGTTTTTTGGGGGCGGGCACCCATACGGCCTTGGTCTTGGGCGGTTTGACGGTGGGCAATCTGATTTTGTTGTGGTGGGCGCAGCATCTGTTTCGCATCGGATACAAACTGAAGGCGTAAAGCCCGTGATGGAGGTGCCGAAAGGGCTTGACGCCGTGTGCGCTGCCCCCTTCTAATAGGCCCCTTCTAAAAATGAGCCGGGCTGTGTTTTGTCCGACTCGTCCGGATTCCAGGCGGTGGACCGGTCCACCGCCTGACGTGTTTTAACGCGTTTGCTTTGTCTCTCTTTGATGTGAACAGCAGCGCCAGACAGGAGCAGTCCAAGTGATTCCGTCCGTAATGCCGACCTATGCGCGGTTTGATGTCGTTTTCGAACACGGTGAAGGCCCGTGGTTGACTGCGGCGGATGGACGACGATTCCTGGATTTCGCGGCCGGTATTGCCGTGTGTGCCCT
>JAFGWD010000048.1 GCA_016937315.1 Rhodospirillaceae bacterium | reverse complement strand
GTCCCCGCTACGGTCTACGCTTTTCTCCTGTTCGGACGAACGAAATCGCTCCGGCGCAACCGGCGGGATTTATGAGTTTACGTCCTATGGCACGTGGAAATGGAATCCTTGGGTATCTCCATACCTTATCGGTTGGGAAAGCAGGCGGACCCCAGTGTGAATGAAACCCCCGAAACTGGCGTGCGTGGTGAGTATGCCGCGTTTGATTGTCGCCATGATGAGACCAAGATAGATGCACAGGTTTCGCCATGTCGCAGCATGCTGCGACGGGTTCTTTTCGTGCTGGCATTGGTTCTGTCGTTGTCCTCTTTGGCGGTGCTGATCGCGGTGGCGATGTTTGACGGGCGCTTGGTGACAATTCTTTCCCGTTTCGATGGTGTGCCTCTGCGTCTTGCTCTGCTGAGTTTGGCGGGCACGATGGCGATTTGGCCCTTAATCTTCATGGGTGTGGTTTGGTTTACGAGTTCGCGTGAGCGTCGGCAGGCTGAGGCTTTGTTGCTTTTGCGGGATAATCGCGAGGCCTTACGGCTGTCCCGTGACCAATTGCGGCGGGTTTTTGAGTCCTTGCCGGTTCCCTATGTTTTGGCACGCACGGATGGTCGGGTCATTCAGACCAACCCTCAAGCCTTGGCCTTGTTCGGGATTGATTCTGAGAACGTGTCGGATATCAATATTTTCGATCTTTATGATGACGAGACTTTCAGTGAGGAACTGAAAGGCTATTTGTCGGATAACGGGCGTATCGAAAACTTTGAAATCACCATGCGTACGGTGTCTGGTCGCAAATGCTGGGTTCTGTTTTCAGCGGCGCGGGTGGTGATGGATGGCGAACAGCTTTTGTTTGCGGCGTTTTCCGATATCACCGAACGCAAAAGGGTCGAGCAAGCCTTGCAAAAGAACGAGGCTGCGCTGCGTGCGATTATGGATGCCTCTCCAATTCCGGTGGTCTTGAGCCGTCATACCAGTGGTATTGTGGTTTACATGAATCAAGCGGCCGCCAAGTTCTTTGGAAAACCGATCCATGAGTTGATGGGGATTCCTGCCGCGACGTGCTGGGAATCGTCAGAGCAATATGCGGCGCTTTTGGCTGAATTGAATACCTGCGGCCATGTCGAAGACCGCGAAGGCCGGATGCAGTGTTCTGATGGACGCGTGTGTTGGGTGCAGGTTTCGACCACCATTCTGCGCCTTCAAGAAGATACCCTAATCTACACGGCGTTTTCCGACATTACCGAGCGTAAACGCAAGGAAAGTGAATTGCATCGGTTGGCAACGACCGATCCTTTAACGGGAGCGATGAACCGGCGTGCGTTTAACGAACGATGCGCCGTTGAGGCGGACCGTGCCAAGCGGGGCGGGTATCCGGTGGCTATGGTGATTTGCGATTTAGACCATTTCAAGGTGATTAACGATACATATGGTCACGCGACTGGGGATCATGTGTTGAAAGTCTTCACCGGCATCGTGCAGGAGATGATTCGCCCCAGCGATGCCTTGGGTCGGATTGGAGGCGAGGAGTTCGCCATGGTGTTGCCCGGTTCGGACATTGAAAGTGGGAAACGGGTTGCAGAGCGAGTCCGGGAGCGTTTTGCAGAAGCTAAGGTGACGGATGCAGCGGGCAAAGTCGTTCCCGTTACAGCGAGTTTTGGTGTGGCACCGTGGTGTGACGGACAACCTTTGGAACGAGCCCTGCAGTTGGCGGATGGGGCGCTTTATGCGGCCAAAGCGGCAGGCCGCAATCGTGTCCAGGTGGCGTGTGTCTTGCCGCAGTCTGAATCATTCAGAATCGCGCCGACAGGGTAAGCGAACCGAAACGGTCAGAGCCGATTTGTTCCTTGAATTCCGGAGTGCGGAAGACCTGTGAAAAGGTTACGCGATAGCCGGAAAAGGCCAACACCACACCCAACTGGAAATCAGCGACAAAGGGGTTTTTGTCAACGTTGGGGCTGTCGACGAAGGTGTTTCCATCCAGGAAAATATTGCGTGCGACGGCACGTCCGCTGGCGCCGATAAAGGTATACCAGGAAAAATTACGCAAAGGCTCAATCGCTGCGATGCCCGATGACGAGGGCCGGATGTGGGTTGGGCCGAAATCAATATCTAAACCTTGGCCAAAACGTGCCACTAGCCCAGCATCGGCGTGGGTATAGACGTTGCCCAGACTGCCGCCGATCTGTGGCAGGATGTCGGCTTCCAAGCCTGTGGTTTTCCAGGGCTGAGGGCGCCAAGTGCGGGAAAAGAACAGAGCCACGGCGGGCTCGTTCTTCAATTGCTCATTCCACCCCATGGCGCGGTCAACTTGGATCAAGTCGTGGAAGCCGTTTTGTATGTTCCTCCCATAGGCTTGTGGTCCGACGATGCCGAGGTCGAGTTCCACGGAGTCGAGGGCGTCCAGGCGTTGCCCGTTTACGTGGCGCGAAGTTTCGGCATGGACAGAGGCCCCAACATACAACCATCCGGCATAGGGACGGTCGTTCGCAACTGGCTGTTTGGTTGTGGTGTCGGTGGGTGTGAAAATACTCTGTCCGATGCTGAAACCGATGCGTCCGGCTCGCATGTCGGCCAAAGGGTACAGACTATTCAGTCCCTCGCGCACCCAATCTGGACCATCAGTGGTTTTGTCGGACACCCAATCAAAACGCGTGCCATGGGTATAGTGGCGGTCGGTATTGGCGACGCGGTCGTTTTCGATTTGCACCGAAATGGTACCGGTTTCTTCGGCGGAGGCCTCCGTTGCTGCGGTAAGCAACAGGGCAAGTGCAGCAAGGCGAAATAAGACAAATGACATGAGGGGCATCCGGGGGTGAAACCCATAAAAACAGGAAAGCCAGCATCATCGTTAGGGCGCACGATTTCTGTGATGGGGCTCACGGTTCCTGGTGTGAGGGCTCCGTGTGTGGCGCAGTACGTGCGCCAAGATCACGTTTCCATCTTTGGTTTCTTTGTCTGGAAATAAGGCTCATGTTGAGTCGCTAAAGTTGCTCGCTGCACAGGTATGGAACAGGCGGAGCGATGCGAAAGAGGGGAATTCATTTTTCATTTCTGGTCCGAATATTGCTTAGATTATAGTCATCTTTATCCTAAAGGACAGAGGATACGATGACCGATACAAGTCAAGATAATTTTCTTCCGGCAGACCGGTATGTCAGCTTTTGCAACATTGATTGCAGTGGCATGGCGGTTCGTCTGTTACCGTTGGTGCGTCATCGTTTGAACGTGGGGGGATACCTTGCCAATCCCTTTTGGAAACGGTTTGATGATCGTGTGTGTGCGGTGTGCAGTGGCCTTACCGAAGATGGGGATGCCTTGTATTTGGTGTGTTCCCACGTCATGTATTTGGCCGAAATTTTCGAAGATGCTGATGGCGAAGGGCATGCTCTTTTGGAAGAAATTGAACAACAATGTTGTTGATGGGTCCTTGATCGTGATTTTAAGTTCCTTGTCGGTTTCATGACAGAGGGATAGGACGACGACCCAGGAAAATATATGCAGATCATTGTACAGGGCAAATGGGCATGACGGATCGTGGATGGACGATCGGCTATACAGGTGGAACGTTTGATCGCGCCAGTGAACGGCGCTTGGATGATGCCTGGATCACGGCACAAATCGCCGAGGGCAATTTCCGTGTGATTCCGGTGTGGCGTGATCGGGCGCTTGTGACATTGCCGTCTGAAGGTGTTCCACGTGCGGTTTTTCTGTCTGGAGAGATGGGACGTTCCCTGTTGCAGACAATGGGGGAAACCGGTGCGCCGTGGGTCTTTTTGGGGGTTTCGGGTAAGGACGTGTTGCTTGCGGTTGATGTTTCGACCTTTGATCCCGCAGTCGCGACGTTTGGTCTTGGCGAGTATAGCGAGCTGCGGAGCCTTTCTGCATTGCTTCCCGCTGACGAGGCCGCCGTGCTGGCCACTGCACGCGGCATTTGTCATTGGCAGCGCATGCACCGTTTTTGTGGCGCATGTGGTCATCCAACGTCAGCCCGTGAGGCAGGGCATGCGCGGGTCTGCTTGAACGCGGAGTGTGGACGCACCCACTATCCCCGCCTTGATCCGGCGGTCATTATGCTGGTTGAGGCGATTTCCCCGGCCAGCGGTGTGCCGGTGTGTTTGTTGGCCCATAATGCGCGTTTTCCGGATGGAGTTTTTTCCACGTTGGCGGGTTTTGTCGAAATTGGCGAGACCCTAGAACAGGCAGTGCGTCGGGAAGTTTGGGAAGAAGTTGGTGTGCGGGTAGGGGCGGTAGCGTACCATGCCTCGCAGCCGTGGCCCTTTCCATCCTCAATCATGCTGGGATTCCGCGCCCAAGCCGAAGGCATGGGGTTGCAACCCGATGGGCAAGAGGTTGTGGAGGCACAATGGCTTTCCGCCGCCGATATTGCCGCAGCAGCGGAGTGGGAAGACGAAACCGCAGTGTTACGGTTGCCACGGCGGGATTCCATTGCACGTTTTCTGATCGAGGGCTGGTTGCAAGAGGTTTCGGTGCGGTAAGAAGGTGGCAAATGGATTTGCGTGTTATTTGCATTCAGAGTGATATGTAATTACATTACGAGCGCTCGTTTGATGCTCGTAGAGGGCATCGACGTTTCTGTCATTGGGGGATTGAAACATGTACGCCATTCTATCGGCAGCCTTTGCTGTCGCCTTATTGCTGCCTGCTACGGAGGCACGGGCTCATCACACTTGGCTTAGCAGCGATGCAAAAAACGGTGATCTCGTCATGTTATGGGGGCATCCTGGTCCTGATGTGGAAGGTCCAAACAAGCATTCCGTGGTTGAGCTCAACGTCTTCAGTCTTGATGGAAATAAGGTTGAAATTGCGGAAAAACTGGAAAAAAAAGGTGCGCTATTGTCCGCGTCTCTGCCCAAAAGTAAAATATTTGCTGTGGCTGGTTTTACCGACAATGGTTTCATGGTTAATACCGAAAAACGCAAATACATTCACACCAACAAGCTGGTGATGAAGAATGCGACGAAAAGCATTTGGTCTCGGCAGTTTGCTAAAATGATTCTACCTGGGGCGTCTGCTGCACAGTACGTCCAACCTCTGGGGCAATTGGTTGAAATTGTGCCGTTGAGCAACCCGTACATCCTAAATGCGGGTGAAAAGCTGAAGGTTAAGGTGCTCTATCAGGGCAAACGGGTGGTGGGGGCTAAACTGGGCCTTGATAATGGTATTGAGGCCAATCCCGATAAGACCAAGTTCGTTACTGGCTCCGATGGTGTGGCGCAAGTTCCATTGTTGGCCAAGCAAACGGTCATCGGTGTTTATCACCGTGTACCGGGTACGGTTCCAATGCTTGCAGATCAGGATTCTTTGGCGGCTACTTTGTGCGTCAATGGTTTGAAGTAGGGACCAGACGTCAAAAAAGGCCCAGAAAAATCCGGGCCTTTTTTGTGCGTTGTATCCGTATTGTTTATTTGCCGAAGGTCACGGTGACCTGACGGTTGATCTGTTCCTTGACGTTGTCCGCAGTCGGCTTCGGCAGCATGGATTCGCCGAAAGAAGTCGTCTTGATCGGCTTCACTTTTTCGGCCTTCAATACCTTGGCCACGGCTTCGGCACGCTTCGCGCCCAGCTTCATGTTAAGGTCGTTGGTTCCCATGGTGTCGGTATGGCCAGCCACGTTGACGACCTTCGGCTTCTCAGCCTTGAACAGAGAAACGATGTCGGCAATCACGGCCTTCGCTTCCTTGGTCAGAGCGGAACTGCTGAACGGGAAATAAATGTGGAAAACCGGCTTAACCGCCTTAACCGGCTGAGCCACGGCCACGCAGTCGGGAATGGCCTTCATGAATTCGCCACGAGTCCAGGCAATATCGTTGGCTTGGTGGCCTTCTTCAGCTTGTTCCATCCAGTGTTCAAGCCAAGCTTGCGATTTGGCGCAGGCGACGGGCGCGATCTTGGAGGCTCCTGCGGCAAGTTCGTCCACCAGCTTCTTATAACCAGAACCAATGTCGGCGGCATCTTTGAGCAGTTTGCGTTCGGACGGAGCCTGTGGCGCAGGCGGCATACCCTCTGCGGCGAGCTTGGCGCGGCCTGTGAAAAAGTCGACAGAAATCCAGTCTTCTTCGCCCACTTCAAACTTGGCACGCTCAATGTATTCCTTGTGCAAGGCTTTGGCGAAAGCATCACCCTTGTCGGGCATTGCGGCGGTGCCATCGACATCCCAATTCGCGCAGCCGGTCAACAGTACGGCACCGGCGATGGCAACCAATGATCCACTGCGAATCATCATAATGTTCTCCCTGGTTTATTCCGACCCATGAAAATATCCCGGGCACGATAACCTCTCCGTGTCCCAGACTCGACTCGATCCTGACCTATCTGTTAGCAAGTGGGTATGCGCGATGTCACCACAACCCCCTAAACCATAAAAATATTATGGAGAAAGAAAGCGTTCAGTCCTCTGGGCGCGTTCCCCACAGGTCGTAATCCTCGGCGTGCTCGACTTCGATCTCGACGATATCCCCGACGGCAACATCGGTGTCGCCGTTGAGAAAAACGGCACCGTCAATATCCGGGGCGTCGGCATATGAGCGTCCAATCGCGCCCTCGTCATCGACTTCGTCGATAATGACATCAATACGGGTGCCAACTTTTGCCGCCATGCGTCGTGCGCTAACGTCTTGTTGTGTCTGCATGAAGCGGTGCCAGCGTTGCTCTTTGATGTCTTCAGGTATGTGGTTGTCCAGGCTGTTGGCTGGGGCACCTGCGACGTTTTCGTATTTGAAACAGCCAACGCGATCCAATTCGGCACGTTTCAGAAAGTCCAGAAGAGTTTCAAAATCGGTATCGGTTTCTCCGGGGAAGCCGACGATGAAGGTAGAACGCAAGGCAAGGTTCGGCACTTGGTTTCGCCAGTGATGGATGCGGTCGAGCAAACGGTCATGGTTGCCGGGGCGACGCATGGCTTTTAAGACTGAAGCACTGGCGTGTTGAAACGGCATGTCGAGGTAAGGCAGGATTGCGCCATCCACAATCAATGGCATGAGGTCGTCAGCTTCCCGCGTTGGATAAACGTAGTGCAGGCGGATCCAAATGCCGAGTTCGCCCAAGGCTTCGGCAAGATCGACGATATGCGCCCGTACAGGGCGTCCGCGCCAAGTCGAGGCGGCATGTCCGATATCCTGCCCATAAGCCGATGTGTCTTGTGCGATCACCAGCAGTTCCTGGGCTCCAGCATCGGCCGGGGCCTCGGCTTCGGCTAGGATCTTGGCTGCGGGGCGGCTGACCTGTGGGCCACGCAATTGCGGAATGATGCAAAAGGCGCAGGCGTGATCACAGCCTTCCGAAATTTTCAAATAGGCATAATGGCGGGGCGTTAGACGGATTCCTTGTGGCGGCACCAAAGAGGTCAGGGGGTTGGCATCTGGCGGCACAGCGTCGTGCACGGCCTGAACCACTGCTTCGTATTGATGGGGGCCGGTGATAGCCAGAACGCCGGGAAAGATTCGGCGGATGGTGGTTGCGTCCACGCCCATGCAGCCGGTGACAATGACGCGGCCATTCTCATTCATGGCCTCGCCAATGGCTTCCAATGATTCGGCGCGGGCGCTGTCCAGAAAACCGCAGGTGTTGACAATGACTGCATCGGCTTTGTCATAACTGGGCGTGATGGCATAGCCTTCGGCGCGTAGGCGCGTCAGGATGCGTTCGGAATCGACCAAGGCTTTCGGGCAGCCCAAACTGACGATGCCGATTGTGGGGAGGGGGCGTGTGCTCATGGGGCTTTCCTACAGGTTGGGCGCACCGCCTGTCCATGGGTAAAAAAGAGGCCCGTCGCGAACGACGGGCCAGTTTATCCTGTGGAGTAAAACAAAACCAGACATCACCGGTACTCTGACATCAGCCGGAGCAACGGGGTCCGGATCAACTGACCTCCGGACTGGCCCTTTCGCATGGGAAGAGTCCCATGCGTCGTTCTGTCGTTGCCTCAGGCGATGCAGGCGTCCGCGTCACGGTAGTCC
>JAFGWD010000047.1 GCA_016937315.1 Rhodospirillaceae bacterium | reverse complement strand
GACGTTGCCTTACGTGCCGACACAGGCATGTTCGGCAGCTCTGAGGCTGCGGACAGAGAAATCCAATTCCGTGAAGCCGAACGCACCGCACTGATCGCTGCCTTGGCCGATCAAAAACTCACTCTCAAACCGCCGCCTGCAGAGACTCCGACAGCGATGAACGCCCTCACCCTGTCCGTGTTGCGGTATGCGGCTCGCGCACCATCCGCACTGTTGATGGTCAACACCGGCGACATGCTCATGGAAACCACGCAAATCAATCTGCCGGGAACCGTGAATGAACACCCCAATTGGCGACAACGTATGACGATAAGCGCTACAGAACTGGCTGATCACCCCTTAATCCGTGCCGGTGCGGCGGAGATTCGGAAAGAACGGTAAACGCCAAGAACGCTGCGTCGCCACGGGAAAACGTGGCGATATCTCGAAGTATTGACGAATCATATCTTCGACAAAACCTTCGGCCATATTTCCACTGGCCTGGAAAACATCTTGCCCCATGTCCTCGACAACCCAAAAGAAGGCATCAAGAACATTAGGGTCAAAGTGTTTTCCCCGTCCTTCCGCCAATATTGAGAGCCCTTGATCAAGAGTCATGGGGGCCTTATAGGGACGACGGCTCATCAATGCATCGAACACATCCGCCACAGCAAATATTCGCGCCGCCAGAGGGATCTCCTCGCCACGAAGGCCACGCGGGTATCCGGTGCCATCAACCTTCTCGTGATGTCCACCCACGATATCCCTGGCATCAGCCAACCATGCGTCCGAGGCAATGATCTCCAATCCATGCGTGACGTGTTTTTGCATCTCTGCAAACTCCTCCGCATTAAGAGGCCCCGGCTTCAATAGAATCGCATCACGAATGGCGATCTTGCCGACATCATGCAGGAGCGCCCCTTTAATCAACCCACGCATCGAAGCCTGGTTAATGCCAATTTTCTCCGCTATTTTAATGGCATACATAGTCACACGGTAATTGTGATCACCTGTGTCGCTGTCACGTTTCGCAATCGCACACCCCATGGATTTCAACATTTCCAGGTTTGCCGCCAGAAATTTCTTGGACGTACTGAGGAGATTGGACTGAAGAAACCGTGCGACCGGGTACATCAAACCGATGGTCACCACCAACGTCACCACCACTAAGGCAATAATCGCCACGTAAACGGATCGGACTTCTCGCACGGCCTCAACGGAAACACGATATATTCCTTCAAAAAACCATCCAGATGATGCACCAAAAGGCACACGCACCAAAAGAATCCTGGCCCCATCGGGCATCGCTTCTTCGCAACCCTGCCTCTGTACGTTGAGGTTAGCATCCCGGCAAGCATCGAAACGGTCCTCTATCCCCACATAAGACGGCAGGACGGTGAGGCTTTTCACGGCCCCTTCATGATCAATCACACGCACGGCAACAAAGTAATCCCGCATCCGCGTCGACAAATCAATCAGCGTGCGTTCTTTGGCCGCCGCCCGCAGAGGATCTTCCACATCGGACCCAAAACTTTCTCCCAATTGCCGTGCCTGAGACATCGCCAAATCACCCAAAAACTGATGGCTCAGTTCCTGCCCAAAGTGCTGAAGCACAAAAAACGCCACACAACACACCAATGCCCCAAAGACAGCAATGGTTTTCAAAGCCTTACGTCGATAGGCCGATAACGTTATCCAAATGTCTTCGTTCATCTGCCTTGTCTCTCCGTGCGCCGACCCCTGGAAAGGGCGCATTTGGGAATAAACGGTGTGATCACACATAGAAACCAACACCGAAGGCGTAAAGCCCTTTCAGATCGGCAAGCCCCAACAGCTCATGATGCAACGAAATGGCTATAAACCGACAACACCGACCATCCCAATATGGGGGTCAACGGCACCACTCCCGCCAAGAAAGAAATGGGCCACCTGCGTTCTCTAGGACGTAAACTCACGTTTTTCCGCTATAGGAGGAAGACTTGTGACAGGGGCTTGACTCACTGAGCACGAGAACTTCTATAAACGACCCTACAAGCGGCCCCTCAAGAACCGCTAAACGCCTAATTTAATAAAGCGATTGCTCTTATTTCCCGCCTGAACGACCGGAGGCATGACAGTATCGGTCGCGCCCCATCGTATTTCGCGCACTCCTGATTGCTCAATGCCGACCCAAGGGTTAGTCTGCTTTTGCCAAATTCCGGCGATGTGCGAGTAGTTCCCAGGGTGATTCGATGTCGGTTCTCACACTCCAGCAGCTTGAAAGTCATCTGTGGGGAGCGGCGGATATTTTGCGCGGCTCCATCGATGCAGCGGACTACAAGCACTACATTTTCGGGCTCTTGTTCTACAAGCGGCTGTGCGATGTGTGGGAGGAGGAGTTCGCGGAGCGGATGGCGACCTATGGCGACGCCAAGCTTGCCGCGCACCGCGATGAACACCGCTTTCATATTCCCGAAGGGCATTTTTGGGGAGATGTTCGGAAACACGCCACCAACATCGGCGAGCACCTCAACCAAGCATTCCATGCCATCGAAGATGCGAATGCCCGACTGCGTGGCGTCTTCCAGGATGTGGACTTTAACAACAAAGAACGATTCCCCGATGCCATGCTGGAGAAGCTGCTCCAGCATTTTGAAGCGTATCGCCTACGCCGGTCGGACGTTGAACCGGACATGTTGGGGAATGCGTATGAGTATCTGATCGGCCAGTTCGCCGACGATGCTGGCAAGAAGGGTGGCGAGTTTTATACGCCGAAGATGGTTGTGCGGTTGATCGTGGAATGCCTACGCCCCGAAGAAGGGATGAGCATCTACGACCCCACGTGCGGTTCCGGCGGCATGTTGCTCGAAGCCGTTCACCACCTCGAAAACCAGAAGAAGAATCCGAAAAACCTCTCGCTGTACGGCCAGGAAAAGAACCTCAATACCTGGGCCATCGCCCAGATGAACCTTTTCCTCCACGACATCGATGACGCCCGGATCGAACGCGGCGACACGCTGATCGCTCCCAAACATCTGGTCGGGAATGGTGTTCAGGCGATCCGCACATTCGACCGGGTTCTCGCCAATCCCCCGTTCTCACTGAAAAGTTGGGGGCACGACGTTTGGAGTACCGGCGACACCTTTGGTCGCGACACATACGGTTGCCCGCCGAAATCCTATGGCGACTTGGCGTTCGTCCAACACATGATTGCCAGCCTGAAAACTGAGGGCATGCTGGGCGTGGTCCTCCCCCATGGCGTGCTGTTCCGTGGTGGGGCCGAAGGCAGAATCCGCGAAGGCATTTTGAAAGACGATCTGGTGGAAGCCATCATCGGCTTGGCCCCGAACCTGTTCTACGGCGCGGGCATTCCGGCGTGCATTCTGATTCTGCGGAAATCCAAACCTGCCGAACGCAAGGGCAAGGTGCTGGTGATCAACGGCGCGGAGCAGTTCGTTGAAGGTAAGGCGCAGAATCATCTCTCCAAAGACAACGTGAAGACGCTGGCGGAAGCCTTCCACGGATATGCCGACATTGAGCGGCTTGCTCGCGTTGTGCCGATGTCCGAGGTCGAGGCCAATGATTTCAATCTGAACATCAGCCGCTACGTCCACCTGAACGATGAAGAGGAAGACCTCGACGTGAGCGTTGAGGTCGAAAAGCTGGTGGAACTTCAAGCTCAGCGCGATGAGGCGGAAGCCAAGATGATGGGTTTCCTGAAGGAGCTTGGCTATGTCGGCTGATGTTCCGGAAGGGTGGGAAGTGTCTGCTTTTTGTGAAGCAGTAGACATTAATCCAAAGCGAAGCGTTAAAACGGGAGAATGTTTGCCATTCGTGGAGATGGCCTCTGTTCCTGTTGAAGGACCAAGAATTTTACGATTTGAGGTGAAAACTGCGAATGGCTCAGGTGCAAAGTTCAGAAATGGGGATACTTTGTTTGCGCGGATTACACCTTGCGTAGAAAATGGAAAGACTGGCTTTGTGGATTTTCTAAAAGATGGTCAAGTTGGCGCGGGCTCAACGGAGTTGATTATTTTTGGGCCTAAACCTGGAAAAACAGACCCAAAATATGTCTATCATTTAGCACGCAGCAATATTGTTAGGGGTCCAGCCATAGGGAATATGATTGGCACCACGGGACGACAACGGGTGCCAAACTGGGTTTTTGAAACGATATCAATTGGAGTTCCCCCTCTCCCCGAGCAACGGCGCATCGCGGAAATCCTGTCCAGCGTGGACGACGCCATCGCGGCAACCCAGGCGGTGATCGATCAGACCCGGACGGTGAAGCAAGGTGTGCTGAAACGTCTGCTCACCAAAGGCATCGGACACACTAAGTTCAAACCGCTGCCCCAATGGAACGTTGGAAAGATCGCAAATATCTGCGAGATTCCATGTGAATGGGAACTTGTAAGTCTCTCAGACGTGGCTGAGCTTCAGAGTGGGCACACGCCAAGCAGGAAGATTGGAGAGTATTGGGGCGAAGGAATCCCATGGATTTCACTGCACGATACAAAGCGGCTTGAGAATAGAATTTTATCGGAAACAACTCTGACCATCTCACAAAAAGGCCTCGACAACTCGTCTGCGAGACTTCTTCCAAAGGGAACGGTCGTATTTTCCCGGACGGCGTCTGTTGGGCATTGTGTAATTATGGGACAAGATATGGCCACAAGCCAAGATTTTGCAAACTACATTTGCGGGGATCGGCTTAATAACCGCTACCTCCTCCATTTATTCCGTTGGATGCAAGGTGTCTGGGAGAATCTCGCAAGTGGAAGTACTCATAAAACGATATATATGCCGACCTTCAGGGCATTGAAAATTCTTCTCCCGCCTATGGGCGAGCAAGAAAAAATATCTATGATTGCCGACGAATTTGATGACTGTATCGAAATAAACAAAGAGCGTCTGACGCGCCTCCAGTCTGTCAAGGCGAGCCTTATGCCCTGCCTCCTCACGGGGCAAAAACGTGTGGTGGGCTAATGGGGCAAGTTGAATCCTACCTGGAACGACGTTTCTCCGAAAACCGTAGAGTTCGGGAATGTCTGACGGGCCTCTTTAAGCGGTACGATGAATGGGGTCTGAAGGACACCAAGTTCGACACCGACTTTACGAGCGGACGCGATGAGCATTTTTTCGGCTATCTCTGGGAAATGCTCCTGGCGTCTCATTTGAAGGGTCTCGGACTGGACCTTCAATCAAAAGACGAGGGCCCAGATTTCTGTTTTCTCAATGAGGGACGAAAAATCTGGGTTGAGGCAGTTTGTCCGGGTCCGGAGGGACTTCCAGATGACTGGCTTGTGCTTCCCGATATTAGAGAGCCGGTTCGCGTCAGAGACTTTCCGCATGAGCAGTTATTGTTGCGCTGGACGGCTGCGCTAAAGGAGAAGAAGGAAAAACTATCTGGGCACGCTCAGCGGCGCGGCAACTGGAGGCCGGGATACCTGGAAACTGGAATTGTAGGTATAGACGATCCCTATGTCGTGGCTGTGAGTGCCTGTCGTTTAGGATTGCCCTCGTTCCTTCTCCATGAAGGTATCTCGGAATTACCTTACGCCGTTGAGGCGGCATTTCCCGTCGGCCCGATCGAAATCGTGATTGATCGCGACACTATGGAAATTGTCGATCAGAGGCTCTCGTATCGTCGGATTGTCAAAAACCACAACGGTGCAGATGTCCCCACCGATAACTTTCTCAATCCAGACTATTCGGGTGTAAGTGCCATTCTCGGAACACCCGCAGGCATAAACGCCGCCTGTGGCGAGAACTCTCCCTTGGTCGTGGTCCATAACCCGCTGGCGGACAATCCCTTGCCATATGAAATCCTGGGGGCGGACCAGGAGTATGTTGCCGAAGATCGCGGCGATTACTACGAACTGCGAGAGATTCGGAATGGCTAAGAGTGTGGCAGGCATTGCACTGGCGTAGCCGCGAACAGAGGAAAATGGAGCTAAGCATGGGATCGGAATGGACGCTGGCGGAAAAGCCGACCATCGATTGCCTGAAGGGGATGGGATACGGCTTTATCTCCCCCGCCGACCATGCATCCCTGCGCGATAGCGAAAACCTCGTCCTGTTTCGCCCGATCCTGATCGACGCCCTGCGCCGGATCAACGGGATAAGTGAGGCGGATGCGCGGGCGGCTTATGTGGAACTGCTGGCGAAGGACGACAACGAGGAATGGCTCGGAATCCTGCGGGGCAATTACAGCCGCACGGTTCAGGGCCAAGCCACCAAACAAACCCTCCGCGTCATCGATTTCCAGAACCCGGGCAACAACGTCTTCTCCTGCACCAATCAGCTTTACGTGAAGGCGGAGAAATCCCGGATTCCGGACGTGGTGGTTTACGTCAACGGCATTCCGCTGGTGGTGATCGAGTGCAAATCCCCCCTCAACACCAAGGATAAGAGTGGCGAGGCGTTCGACCAGATTCGCCAGTATGAACGGGATATCCCTCGGCTGTTCTTCTCCAACCTGTTCAACATCGTCAGCGACGGCACCAACTGCCTATATGGGGCAACGGGAAGCCCATCGAAGTTCTATGGCTCGTGGCGCGATCCTGCGCCCCGGAATGCAGACGAGTTCACTGACGAACTTTCGAAGGGACTGTGGTGCCTGCTGGACCCGGCGCGCCTGCTCGATCTGATCGCCCATTTCGTGGTGTTCGAGGCCACGGACACCGGCAAGATCAAGAAAATCTGCCGCTATCAGCAATTTCGCGCGGTCAACAAGATCGTGGATCGGATTATCGAGGGCAAGCATCGGCGCGGGTTGATCTGGCACACCCAGGGATCGGGCAAATCCCTGACCATGGTGTTCGCGGCGCTGAAGCTGAAAACCCATCTGACGGAAAACCATCCGGCGCTGACCAATCCCAACGTCCTGATCTTGACCGACCGCATCGACCTGGACGATCAGATCAGCGGCACGTTTCAAGCCTGCGGCCTGCCCAACCCCGCCCAGGTCGAAAGCGTCGGCGAACTGCGGTCGATCATCGGTAAGGGGCTGAACGGACTGACCGTCCTTTCCACGATCTTTAAGTTCGCTGGGTCGGAACGGGCGATTCCCGATTCTGGATCGTGGATCGTGATGGTGGACGAATGCCATCGCACCCAGGAAAAGAACCTGGGCGCGTACCTTCGCGCCACCTTGCCGAATGCCCGGTTCTTCGGGTTCACCGGAACACCGGTGAAGAAGAACGACAAGGACACCTATGCCAACTTCGGCGTCGAGGGCGAAGGCTACCTCGACAAGTATGGGATCGACGACGCGGTTGCCGACGGCGCGACGGTGCCGATCCACTACACCGGGCGAAAGACCGATTGGCATATCGACGACGCCAAGATCGACATCCTGTTCGACAACTGGTTCGCCGATCTTCCCGACGACAAACTGGAAGAATTGAAGAGGCGCGGCGTTTCTATCGGCGATTTGGTCAAGCACCCCAAACGGGTCGCGTTGATCGCCTTCGACATCTGGACCCACTTCACAGCTTACGCGATGCCCGATGGTTTCAAGGCGCAGATTGTGGCCTTCGACCGAGAGGCGGTGATCCTCTACAAGCAGGCCTTGGATACCGTGATCGCGGACGACCTGATCAAACAGGGTGTTCCGGCAGAGGATGCCCGCGCAAAAGCTGCCGCGATGTCGGCATGCATCTACTCGAAATCCCAGGAAGACGACAAACCCAACGAGGACCCGCAGACCGAAGACGTGCGGGCGCAACTGCGAAAGCACTATCTGGATTACGATGCGGAAAAAGCGGCCAAGGATGCCTTCGACAAGCGCGGCCAGCCGCCGCACTTCCTGATCGTATGCGACAAGCTGCTGACCGGCTTCGATGCCCCAGCCGAATGCGTGATGTATCTCGATAAGCCGCTGAAGGAACACACGCTGTTGCAGGCCATAGCGCGGACCAATCGCGTCGCCACCGGCAAGCGCAACGGCTTGATCGTGGATTACATCGGCGTGTCGCGCCACCTGGATGAAGCGTTGTCGTCCTACCGCGCCGATGATGTGCAGAACGCCATGCGTGATCTCGACGATCTGCGCAGCCAGCTTCGCGCCGCCCATTCCGCCGTGATGAAATTGGCGAAGGGCGTGAAGCGTGGCACCGGCAATCTGAAGGGCGAATACGATGCCCTCGTGGCGACGCTGAAGACTGAGGATCACTGGTTCGAGTTTCGCAGCTTGGCGCGGGAGTTCATCGCCATCTACGAGACCCTATCCCCCGATACCTCGGTTCTGGAGTTCACCGACGACCTGAAATGGGTCGCGTGTTTCCTGCGCTACGGCACCCAGGTTTTTGAGAAGAAGGAAGCCTTTGATCAGCGGGAGTACAGCCGCAAAATCCGGGAGATGCTGGACAAGCACCTGGATGCGACTGGCCTGAGCATCACGGTGAAGCTGCGCCACATCACCGACCCGGAGTTCTGGGAAGATTTTGACCCGGACGAAAAGACCGAAACCGATTTGAAAACAGCAGCAATCCGTAAGACCACCGAACTCCGCAAAATCACCTACGAGAAAATCGCCGACAACCCGCACCAGTTTGGTAAGTTCTCCGACCGCCTGAAAGCGTTGTTGAAGAAGATGGACGACGCCCAGATTTCATGGGGCGAAAAGCTGAAAGCCGCAGAGGAATTGGCGAAGGCCATTCAGGCAGAAGAGACGGCGCACGAGGGCACCGGCCTGTCGCAGAATGCCTTTGGCATCCTTGCCGTGCTGAATGCATTCCAGCCGCAGCATGACGGTGAGGACCTGGAGACATTGGCTTCGTCCATCGAGACGCTCTACGCGGATAACGAAACCGCTCCGCTGTTCTGGCAGGAAAAGGGTGAACTGCGGAAAGGTCTGCGGCAGGAGGTGCGAAAGCTATCGCACGGATTAGGGTTCAGCGACGTCATCGCCCTCTCCGAGCAGGTCGAGGACTTCGCGTTGAAGCACATGGCCAAGGCCTGAAACATGCCGATGCTGACGGTTGGTGGGACCGAGATTGAATATGTGCTGAAGCGATCCGCCGTGGCGCGCCGGGCGAGAATCATGGTGACGCCCGAAGAGGTCGAGGTCGTGGTTCCGGAATCAGCCACAGACGAGCAGATCGCTCGGGCGCTGCATCGCAAACGTGCCTGGATATTCGAGCAAACCCGCGCCGTGCAGGCGAAATCCGCACAAGGCCATACCATCCATCGTTTTGCGACGGGGGCGAAGATTCCCTACCGGGGGCGGTTGATGAAGCTCACGGTCGTTCCCGGCGCTGATCCCTTGGTCGGCATCACCTATCGGAACGGCTTTCTGATCGAATACCCCCAGGCTGCATCCCCGGCATCACGAGATTCCCTGATCGAAACCGCGTTACGCCTCTGGCTCATGAAGCGTGTGCGGGAAGATGTCGCCGAGTTCGTGCGGCGCTATTCGGCGGAAGGGTTGAAGCCAAAAGGCTTCCAGATCAAAAACCAGAAGCACCTGTGGGGAAGCTGCGGCCAGGATCGCATAGTCAACCTCAACTGGAAGCTGGTATTCGCGCCCAAGGCCGTTTTGGAATATGCCGTCGTCCACGAACTCTGCCACCTGAAACACCGGAATCACGACGAGCCATTCTGGCAGTTGGTAGGACGCCTCGTTTCAGATTGGCGCGAGCGCAAACTGTGGCTCGAACGGAACGAGCATCTTTTGGGGTTTGAAAAGGTAGAAACCGTGCTCGACCTTGCCGGATAATTGCATCACCTGGGGAGCCGTGGGCGGAAGTTCGTAGGGGGAAAAGGATGTCGATACCGGATTACCAATCACTGATGCTGCCGTTATTGCGTATCGCTGCCGAAGGCGAAACGCGGGTTCCGGACGTGGAAAAGCCCTTGGCGGACCTGTTCGGGCTGACGGAGGAAGAGCGAGAAACCTTCCTAGCCAGCGGTCGGCAGAAGGTGCTGCATAACCGCATCCATTGGGCAAAGTTCTACATGTCCAAAGCTGGGCTGATCGACGTTCCAAAACGGGGGCGCTTTATTGCCAGTGATGAAGGACGGGCGCTTCTGGCGAAGAATCCGGCGCGGATCGACAACGCATTATTGATGGAGTATGCCCCCTTCAAGGAATTCTATCGCGGTGGCAATCACTCCGAAGCTAACGGTACTCTGGCTGAGACGACTTCCGCAAAATCGATAGAAAGCACTGCCACGCCGGATGATCGCATTGACGCGGCAGCCAAGGAAATTCAGACGGCTCTATCCGACGAAGTGCTGACCCGCACCTTGCAGAACTCCCCTTGGTTCTTTGAGAAGGTGGTCGTTGATCTGCTTTTAAGAATGGGCTATG
>JAFGWD010000046.1 GCA_016937315.1 Rhodospirillaceae bacterium | reverse complement strand
TTGGGCGGAAATGGCTTGGCTCGGCATCGTCGCGGCCCCATTGCTCTGGATGATGTTTGTTTGGACCTATTGCCGCAGAGAAACGGGTCGCCATACGCCGCTGATTCGCTCACTGATTTGGGGACTGTCCCTGACGGTCTGGGCCGTGGCTCTCAGCAATGACCACCATCACCTGATCTATCGGACAGCAACGCCGATAGGCCCAAATCTTGGCACGCCAATCCTCTATGACCACGGCCCGCTGTTTATCGCCATCACCGTGCCGATCTATCTTTGCATGCTGTTCAGCCTGGGGATCACCATCACAACGGCGCGAGACGCATCTGTCATCCATCGACGCCACTCTTTCGGCTTTGTGGTCGCGGTATTGATTCCCCTCTTGGGCAACCTCAGCTATGTCACCGGACAGTTTTACCTGTTCGGCTTCGACCCAACCCCGTTTTGTTTCCTACTCACCGGAGCCGTGTTCTTCTGGCTGGTCGAACGGCGGCAACTCTTCTCGCTTTTGCCTATCGCCTTGCGCCCGCTTCTCAATAGCCTGCCCGATGCGATATTGGTGCTCGACGACGCTGATCGCGTGGTCGAGACCAACCCCGCAGCCCAGATGCTGACGATCCCCGCCCCGCAGATTGGGCACCTCTTGCCCGATGTAATGGCAGCCGTACTCAACCCACTGCTTGCGTATCCCGATCCCGACAAGGTAAGTGAAATTCACCTTAATCCTGATGATCGTCGCTGTCATGAGGTGCGTATCCGTTGGCTTTCCCACAAGACACATCGCATGGGCCGGGTCGTCGTGCTGCGCGACATTACCCACCGTAAAGAGATCGAACGCTGCCTGACCGAGCAGTTGACAGCCAACATGAAACTCCAGGAACAGTTACGCAATCAAGCCAACCGCGACCCGTTAACCGGCCTTTGCAACCGCAATTTCCTAGAGAGCGTACGCGATACCCTCCTGACCGAAACTCGGTTGGGGCATGAATCCCTCGCTGTGGCCATGATCGACCTCGACCATTTCAAGAACTTGAACGACACGTGGGGGCACATGATGGGCGACGCCGTACTCCGCGCCACGGCCCACTTCCTGGAAACCCAGGCCCGCGACGACGATCTGATCATTCGGATTGGCGGAGAAGAAATCCTGATCCTGTTGCCGCACACCACTGCCGAGCAGGCCGAGGCCGGAATTGAACGCTGGCGTGCCGCCTATTGTGCTCAGCCTATGATCCTGCGCGGCCAGTCGATCCCGGTCAGCTTTTCGGTCGGAATCGCCAGCTTTCCAGACAACGCCTCCACCTGGGACCTCTTGCTATCTCGCGCCGATGAAGCCCTCTATCAAGCCAAAAACGCCGGACGCAACCGCGTGTGTTTGTGGCAGAACACACCGGCGAAATAAGTCCGATTTTCACGCGTATAGAATCGTGCATGGGTGCCAACTGCCACCCCGTTTTAAGCCACCCATAAAAACTCTGACACGGTTGCCAGGGAGGATTCCCAATTGCCCAAGTTCGAGGGGAGACGAAGGATTGCGGCTCTCTGGAAAGAATTTGCTTACGGCAGCAAACAATCTTCGACCACGGCGAAGCCATTGACCCGCACCAGAGTCAGGCGGCGTTGGTGAAACGCCTGCACACTGGTGCGGTGACTGATGGTGATGATCGCCGCCTTCGGGTACTCGGCAACTGTCAACTCCATCATCTGGCGCTCCATCTCCCGATCCAGGCCGTTGGTGGCTTCTTCGATGAAGATCCAATCCGGTCGGTGCATCAACAACCGCGCAAACCCCAAACGCTGCTGCTCGCCAACTGCGAGGTTTTGCTCCCAATTTTCCACATCATCCAAGCGTTTGGCAAAATCATTCAGGCCGACACGCACCAGAGCAGCGCGTAGGGCGTCATCATGTTCAACACTCGGTACTTCGGGAAACACAATGGCGGTGCGCAACGGCCCAATCGGCAAGTATGGACGACGCGGCATAAAAAAGATCGACGCGCCAGAGGGCAGTCCCACACGACCATGGCCCCATGGCCACAACCGCGCCGCCACCTTAAACAGCTTTACAGCGGCTCCGGGGTCGCCGGTCACAAGAACCCGTTCACCGGCCGCAATCAGGGTTGAAAACCGTGCGATTTGGGTGGCCCCTGTGGAATCCGCAATCTCGACATCACGGAAGGTGAGCTCTGATGTCTCCGATTGGGTCACATGAATCCCGTCATGCCCTCCGGCAACAATGCGCCGGGAAATCAAGTTGATCCCATCGACAAGACGCAGCACACGTTCCACCGAGGCCCGCCATTCCGCGACTCCGGCCAGATTATCAATCGGCCAAGACAACGCTGCCGTCATTTGCCCAAAGGCCTGAGCGGTTTGCATCAAAATGCCGAGGGAAATCATACCCGTGATATAGCGTGGAGCGGCCACCAAGAAGGGAAACGCCATCGACAGCACTGACCAGCTCGACGTGAAATACATCAGCTTCGTCAAAGCCCAAGTCTGCCCATCCCAAGCCTGCACAACCCGACGAAACAGGCTGCGAAAATGGCGGCGTTCACCAGTTTCTCCATGGAGCAGCGCAATCGCCATGGCATTTTCGCGGGCATGCACCAACCCAAAGCGAAAGTTCGCTTCGTCGGTTTGGCGACGGTCCACGGCCCGCACCAAAGGCCGACCTAAGGCCCAGGCCACCACCGTACCCAACACCGAATACACAATGGCAAGCCACACCAGATGACCTGGCAAGGGAACTTCTAATCCGCCAAAGGTTGTCAGAACTGGACCCGACAAGGTCCACAGAATTTGCGTGAAACTGATCAGAAGTAAGATGGAATAAAACAGCGAATGCGCTAGGTCGATAGCGGCCTCGGTGGTGATGCGAATATCCTCGGCAATGCGGCCATCGGGATTGTCGTGATCACCAGGAACATAATTCAGCAGGTACTGGCGACCGCCCGACATCCAGTCACGGAACACGCGATAGGTCAGCCATTGCCGCCACGCCACCTGGAGCCGCCGCTTCACGCGCAAATGCGTGGACGTCACCAAAACATTGCCAACGATAATCAGAAACAAAACCCCAATCAGCGCCTCAAAACGCTGCATTTCCCGCTCTTCCAGGGCGTTAAACAGCTTTTCATTCCAGACGTTCAAGGCGATGGGAAACGCGACTTGGGTCACAGTCAGAATCAGAAGCGCCAACCCCAGCCCCGTCAGACGCCAGCCGTCTTCCGACGACCAGAACGGCATAGCGAGACCCAGAAAACGGCGGAAGAAAGACGGAACCCGCTCGGATGCAACGGTGGTCGATGTTTCGGCGGTATGGTTCCCCACAATGGTCCTCTTCCCTCGGGCAGCATCAGCTCTGCACCTTATTTTTCCGATTTAACCGTGGAGCCGACCGAAAGACCAGAGGATTTATTCCAGACGACATGACACTCGCCGTTTGGCACCGTGATTGCGTAGGGAAATACGAACACCCGACCCGAGCGCACCCGACGAACCGCCAGGATCACAACCCAAGACGCAGGAAAGCCGCACATGCCGCACCCTGTTACCTTCTCTGCAAAGCCCATCACCAAGGCCCTAAGCCTTGCGGTTTTCCTATGGCTTGCCAATGGGATACAGGCCTTTGCATGGTCCGGTGTGTGCCTTGACACGACACAACGTGTCGGTGCGGCAGAGGGTCTGCCACGCCATATGCTCAGCAGTATCGCGATTACGGAAAGCGGACGCACCGACCCCAAGACCAAGGCAAAAGTTGCCTGGCCATGGACGGTAACCTCTGGTGGTGCCGGGCAGTATTTTCCCACCAAGGCCGCTGCCATTGCCGAGGTGAAGCGCCTGCAACGCGCCGGGGTCAGGAATATTGATGTCGGCTGTATGCAGATCAACCTGAAATACCATCCCGATGCTTTTGCCTCATTGGCTGAGGCTTTTGACCCAGAAACCAACGTGCGCTATGCCTCGCGCTTCCTGAAGGATTTGAAGCAAGCCTGGAACAGCTGGTCGGAAGCGATACAGCATTACCACTCCGCCGATGCCACGCGTGGTCGCGCCTATGAAAAGCGCGTCGTCCTCAACCACCAAGACCTGACATCATCCCTCGCACACGCGCCCACTCCCGTGCAAAAGGGTAAGACATTCGCCACGCCAGAACGCACGCGTGTTGCTCCCCGCTCCTTGCGAGTCGCCAACAATGACGTCACACAACAGCGCCGAAACGCAGCCCGTGCCGAGGCCGAGGCGTGGCGTCAAAGAAAACTCGACGAGTACCTCGCCCACAGAGCGGCACTGCGTGACGGATAAAGCGCTTTTTTTATAAAAAAATCCGCGCAAGTCTGGAAACACGCGCCACAAAAGCTGTAGTCTAATCCCGCGAACGATAATCCACGGGAGACGATCATGAGCGAATGGAGCCTTGTCTACGATCACTACGATCCCAAGGAGCAAGGCTTGCGCGAAGCGCTGTGCGCCACGGGAAATGGCTATTTTTGTACGCGCGGCGCGTTCCCCTGGGTTAAGGCCGGTGACGTCCACTATCCAGGAACCTACGTCGCCGGTGGGTACAACCGCCTGACTTCGCAAGTCGATGGTCACGAAGTCGAAAACGAAGACTTAGTCAATTTTCCCAATTGGACCTGCCTCACCTTCCGCATAGACGGCGGCGCATGGTTCAACCTTGACGACGTCGAGGTCCTGTCCTTCGAACAGGCTCTGGATATGCGCGAGGGCATCCTCAAACACGCGATCCGTTTCCGGCATGACGAAACCCGTGAAACCACCCTGACCATGCGCCGTTTTGTCCACATGGGCTGGCCCCATCATGCGGCACAGGAAATGACCGTGGTGGCCCAAAACTGGTCCGGAACCATCGAATTCCGCTCCGCCCTGGACGGTCTTGTCTCAAACACCGGCGTGGAACGGTATAGCCACCTTGCCGCGCACCATCTGGATTACATCAAAAGCGGCGAATTCACCGGCATATTAAGCCCGGACAAGATGATCTTCCTGATCACCCGTTCGTCCCAATCCCGCCTCCGCATCGGTATGGCCGCCCGCACCCGCATCTTTCGCAGCGGAGTCTGGGAAGAGGATGCAAAGGTTTCCGTATCCGCCAGTGAAGGCTACGTCGAAGCTACCATCCCGGTCGAAATCTCTCGCGGGGAACCGATCCGTGTTGAAAAAATCTGCACGCTTTATACCTCGCGTGACAAAGCCATTTCCGAAGCTGGCTTGGCCGCACGCGAGGCATTGGATCGGTGCCGCGATATTGCGCCCTTGCTCCAAACCCACTTGCGAGCTTGGAGCAACTATTGGGAACGCTGCGACATCATCCTGCATCCGTCCCTGCATGAAGAACAACAGATCCTCCGCCTGCACATCTTCCATCTGATGCAAACCGCTTCCAACCACACCCTGGACCTTGACGTTGGGGTTCCGGCGCGTGGCTGGACCGGTGAATCGTATCGCGGACACGTCTTCTGGGATGAGCTGTTCATCCTGCCGTTCTTATCCTTCCGCCTGCCAATCGTCAGCCGCGCCCTACTGGAATACCGATATTTGCGTCTGGGACGTGCTCGTCTGAACGCGCAGTTGGAAGGCCACCGTGGGGCCATGTTCCCGTGGCAGAGCGGTAGCGATGGCCGCGAAGAGTCAAAGCCCGAGCATTACACCCCTTCGACAGGGAAATGGGCACCAGACAACTCGCGTCGCCACCGCCACGTCAACCTGACCGTGGCCTGGAACGTCTGGAACTATTTCGTGGTATCTGGTGACCGTCGCTGGATGGGGCTGCGCGGGGCCGAAATTATTGTTCTGATCGCCCGCTTCTTTGCATCATTGGCAACTTATAACGCGGCAGAAGATCGCTACGATATCGACGGCGTCCTCGGCCCCGATATGTACCACCACGGACATCCGGACGCACCGCACTCCGGCGTCAAGAACAACGCCTACACCAATGTCATGGTGGCATGGTTGATGGATACCGTGCTGACCGTTCTCGACGTGATTGATGACATTTATCTGCGCGAATTGATGGCCAAGCTCGACATCCAAAAAGAGGAAATCGAGACCTGGACCGATATGAGCCTGAAGATGTCGGTCCCCTTCTTCGAAAACGGCATCATCAACCAGTTCGAGGGTTTCGAAGACCTGGACGAAATCGACCTGGATGCTTATCGCGCCAAATATGGGGACGTTTATCGCCTCGACCGCATTCTTGAAGGTGAAGGGAAGAACGCCAATCACTACAAGGTCTGCCGTCAGGCCGATGTCCTGATGCTCTATTACCTGTTCACGGAATCCGAACTGTCGGCACTGCTGTTCCGGCTCGGCTACGACTTCACCGAGGACCACTACCGCCGCACCTTGGACTATTACATGGCGCGAACCACTCACGGCACCACGTTAAGCCACTTGGTGCACACCTGGATTTTGGTGAGGAATAACGACCCACGTGCGTGGGATATGATGCAAACCGCGCTGAAGGCCGACCTCACCGATATCATCGGCGGCACCACCCGCGAGGGTATCCACCTGGGCATGATGTCGGGAACGGCGGACATGTTCCAGCGCGGCTTCACCGGAGCACGAATTTGCGATGGTATTCTCAACCTCGACCCCGTACTTCAGGACCGCATCAAGCAATTGAAATGTAAGCTGCGCTTCCACGGCAACTGGTTGGAAATCGACCTCAATCAGGAACGCATCTGCATCAATGCCGATTCGGCTTGGTCCGAGCCGGTGACGATCTGCGTCAGAGGCGAATGCCGTAAACTGTCGCCGGGATCGACGCTCATCTTCAAGTTGTAAGACGGCGCCGGGTCTGCATCCTTGTGATGCAGGCCCCTTGGCTGTAACTTTCCGCTTCACGGCATGCGCCGAGATATCCCTGCATGCCGCCAGAGGTCGTGAATCGACAAACGGACGCATATGGCTCTGAACATCGGCACACTGACGCTTTACCGCGAGAAAACCCTCTATTTCGACGGCGCACACCCCGGCCCAGATTTAGAGCCTTATGCCAAACTGGCTATCCGCGCCAACCGCATTGCCGTCACCTTAAGCTCCGATCAGGTGAAGGAACACGTCGTCGTTCGTGGACACAATATTCCCTCCACCCTGCGTCTCGCAGGACTGGTTCTTAATGCCTTCAAAGCTGACCCCATCGGTTTCCGCGCCCAAAAATGGGGGCACTTAGCCGATACGGCGCTGTCCGACTATGACCGTAACTACGCACCAGAAAGCTGGTTTTCCATCTATTGCAGCGGCGTGAAATTGTTCTCTTCCCTGCCGTCGAGCGATGCCATAGACATTCTGGAAGAGGAAGCCAAGGGTGCGGAAATTACAGAGACCCTTCTGAAGCACTTGGCCCCACGCCTAACCGATGCACGGCAAACACGCCTGCGCCACGACAGTCAGGCTGCGGTGGTGATGAACGATAACAGCGATGGCGTGCGCTGTGCCGTTATCGAACGACGGCGTGGCAAGGATGCCGCATTTTCCTTTCACGTCCAGAATCCTGCTAAAAAACGCATTCGCATGTCCGCCGTCATGTTCATGGCCGCAGATCTATTTGAAATGCAAAACCTGTATGCTTTGGCCGAACGCGTTCAAAACGTGTTGAGTGGAAAACAGCCCAAATCCGCCCTACCGATCTCTCTGGACCAAGTCGAAGCCATGCAGACCCGGAATTTGCAACTCGGCTCTCTGGTGCGCGCGTTCCACGAAAGCCACGCAGTGCGCTATCGCCCCGCCCCCCCCGCATACCTGCCGGTCACAGGCCGAAAATAAAAAACCGGGGGTAAAATCTCCCCCGGCTCATTGTATCTCCTCACCCCCAAAGATCGGGTAACGGTGGCGAGACACGCCCACGGGAATATGACAGTCCGAAATCCCGATCCTTGGCCAGAATCACCGGCCCATCAAGATCCACATATGTCGCGTTTGACGCCAACAAAAACGCCGGTGCCATCCCCAAAGACGTCCCCACCATGCACCCAACCATCAGCTGCAAACCTGCGGACTCTGCGGCCTTGACCATCTCGATCGCCCCAGTCAACCCTCCGGTCTTATCCAGTTTGACATTCACCATGTCATAAAGGCCAGCCAAGCGCGGAATGTCCTGTGCCGTATGAGAAGACTCATCCGCGCACAAGGGAATGGGAGACTGAATGTTCGCCAAAGCGTCATCCGCACCAGCAGGAAGAGGCTGTTCCACCATAGCAACACCCAAGTCAGCCAAAGACTGAAGCATTGCCGTCAAATCAGTTGGAGGTAAGGCTTCGTTGGCATCAACAATCAAAGTCGCATCGGGACGCGCAGTACGCACCGCCGCCACCCGATCCAGAGCCCCTTCCGACCCCAGTTTCAACTTCAAAAGTGGACGGCCGACCTTCGCCTTGGCCGACTCCGCCATTTTATCAGGCGTATCCAGGCTCAACGTCTCGGCGGTCACCACCTCACGCGGACGCTCCAACCCCGCCAGATCCCAAACCGGGCGACCGCGTTCCTTTGCTTCCAAGTCCCAGAACGCACAGTCAAGAGCATTGCGTGCTGCACCAGCAGGCATTGCAGACTGTAAGGCAACGCGATCGATCTGCCCACGGGCCAAAGCCGGAGCCATGGCCTTTAGGGCAGACACGACACCATCCACGCTTTCGCCATAGCGTGCATAGGGGACGCACTCACCACGCCCACGACGACCGCTTCGGGCATCGGTCAAAGTCACCACCACGACCTCGGCGGAGGTCCGAGACCCCCGCGAGATCGCAAAGGTCCCGGCAATCGGCCAACTTTCGTGTTGTACGTCGAGAACCCACATCAGCCCACGCCCTACAGTGTAACCAAACGATCGACCACGGTGCCGACCCCATCCTTTAGGGGATCAATGCACGGCAGGTCGAATGTCTTGGCAAGGTCCGCCTTCAGCACCGCCGCAGCCTCCGGCTTCATCGCCGAAGTATTGAGGCAAATACCGACAAACTGCGCCTTAGGATTGACCAAACGCGCATGCATCAAGTTCAGGTCCATGCAGGCCTTAACGTTGGGCAACGGCTGATGCGGAATACCCCGCATGTGATCCCGCACCGGATCATGGCACAGCACCAGAGCATCGGGCTGCGCTCCGTGAATAAGGCCCAAACTGACACCAGCATAAGACGCATGGAACAACGATCCTTGCCCCTCAATAACATCCCAATGATCCGGGGTATTTTCCGGTGCAAGCCACTCCACCGCACCCGAGATGAAGTCAGCGACCACCGCATCCACCGAAACTCCACCGCCGGCAATAAAAATACCGGTTTGCCCAGTGGCACGGAAGTCGACGTTCATGCCTCGCGCCTTCATGTCCTTTTCGATGGCAAGGGTGGTGTACATTTTGCCCACAGAGCAATCCGTCCCCACAGCCAGCAGGCGCCGACCGACACGTGGCTTCCCGGAAGCCACCGCAAAGGCTTGTGGCGGATGGCGCACATCCCAAAGCGTGCGCCCCAAAGCGTTGGCGCGGGCGGCAATCTCCGGCACGTCGGCAAGGCGCTGATGCAGCCCCGCAGCAATGTCCATCCCCAAATCCAAGGCCTTCAGGATGGTATCGAGCCACGCGCCGCCAATGATACCGCCACGATTGGCCACGCCAACAATCAAGGTCTTTGCCCCTTTGGC
>JAFGWD010000004.1 GCA_016937315.1 Rhodospirillaceae bacterium | reverse complement strand
GGTGACGGCACTGCTTGACCCCTGAACGGGGTCCGTTTGGGGGGACCACCTGGCCGCTTGGCCGGGGCAGGGTTGGCTGCAACCTTGGCCCAAACGGATGTGCTGTTGCGTGTCGTGTGAACCGGTGCGCGGGGTTTCCTCCTGGCCTTTCGGCCGCAAATTTGCGGGAGGAACCATAATGCCTGACAATGTGGATACCACCGTACGCGCGACGCGCGTTGCGGCCATCGTTGGCCCATATACCAGTGGCAAGACCAGCCTTTTTGAAAGCCTTTTATGTGTCTCTGGGGCGATTACCCGCAAAGGTGCGGCGGCGGATCGGTCGCGTCTGGGTGATGCCTCGGTCGAGGCGAAAAGCCGAGAAATGAGCGTCGAAACGGTGGCGGCGACGACCACCTTTTTGGACGACACCTGGACCCTTCTGGATTGCCCCGGGTCCATCGAATTCTTGCAAGACACGCGGCATGCTTTGATGGTGGCCGACATTGCCGTGGTGGTATGCGACCCCGATCCGGCACGCGCCGTCATGGTTGCGCCGTTTTTGAAATTTCTCGACGACCACGGCATCCCACATTTGATTTTCATCAATCGCATGGAGCATGCCAAGGCCTCTTTGACTGAGATTATGAGCGCCCTGCAAGCGGTATCCGAACGCCCCCTGGTGATGCGGCAATTGCCGATTTTCGAGGGCGAGACGGTGACGGGGTATATCGATTTGATTCATGAGCGGGCTTACCACTACGAAGAAGGTCAGCCATCAACCCTGATCCGCATCCCAACGGATGTGGAGGCGGACGAGCGGGCTCTGCGCCAAGATCTGTTGGAAAGCTTGGCTGATTTTGACGATTCCCTCATGGAGGAACTGCTGAATGATGCGGAGCCTGCGAAGAACGATGTTTTCGTCTCTTTGAAACGTGATATTGCCGACGATCTGGTGGTGCCGGTGTTGCTGGGCGAGGCGGAGCGTGATCACGGTGTCAATCGGTTGTGGAAGGCGTTGCGCCACGATGCCCCGGCACCGCAGGTAACCTGGGAACGCCGCAAAAAGGATACGCCGGATGGGATTGCCCAGGTCTTCAAAACCCAGCATGCCTCGCATACCGGACGGTTGTCTTGGGTGCGTGTCTGGCAGGGGTGTCTGACCGACCAGACAACAATCGTGGGGCAAAAGATCGGCGGTCTTTATGCTCTGCAGGGGGCTGATGTCACGAAAATCGCTACGGCGGGGATGGGGGCGATTGCGGCGGTGGGACGCTTGGAGGACACCCATCCTGGCGATGTTTTGAGCGAGGCCGGATGTTTCCCGGCGGAGATTTGGCCACAGCCGCCACAGAGGTTGTTTGCTCTGAAACTATCGACCATCAAGGCCGGTGATGATGTGAAGTTGAGCACGGCTCTGGCCAAGCTGACCGCCGACGATGTGTCTTTGCACTTTGGTCATGATCCTGATACCGGCGAGTTGCTGTTGTGGGGCATGGGCGAGGTGCATTTGATGGTGGCCGTGGATCGTTTACGCAATGCCTTCAACGTTGAGGTCAAAGCGGAGCGCCCCAAAGTCCCGTTTAAGGAAACCATCAAAACCAGCGTCACGGAGCGCGGGCGACACAAACGCCAGACTGGCGGGCATGGACAGTTCGGTGATGCGGTGCTGGAGGTCAAACCCTTGGCGCGAGGGGAAGGCTTTGTCTTCACCGATCGCATTGTTGGGGGCGTGGTGCCAAAAAACTATATTCCGGCGGTGGAAGCCGGGGTGCGCGATAGCTTGAGCAAGGGGCCCTTGGGGTTTCCGGTGGTCGATGTCGGCGTGACACTGACCGATGGTTCGTATCATGCCGTGGACAGCTCGGAAATGGCGTTCAAGACAGCGGCCGGGATTGGGATGCGGGCGGCTTTGCCAAAGTGTACGCCGACGTTGTTGGAACCTATTTGGGCGGTTTCGGTGGCGGTTCCTTCGGAATGGACGTCAAAGGCGCAACGTGCGCTTTCCCAACGTCGGGCGCAAATTCTGGGCTATGACAAGCGTCCGGGGTGGCAAGGCTGGGACGTGGTGAAGGCGCAGGTGCCACAAATGGAAGTCCACGACCTGATCCTTGAATTGCGGTCACTGACCATGGGCGTGGGGACTTTTGAGTGGACCTTTGATCACTTACAGGAACTCTCTGGGCGCATTGCCGATAAGGCGGTCGCCGACGCCCAGGGAGATGCGGAATAATTTCCTAGCGATGGCGTAAATGCCACCCCATATGGGAAAGGTCCATCGAGCAAGACCTCACGCGGGCGGAACCGGGAGCTATCGGTTCCGCCTTGTGTTTTCTGGTGGGGTGGGCGTAAAATTCCATGGCTCATCCGATCCGGGCCCCTCTGGCGGTAAAGACGTTTGCCGCGATGTCGGATTGTGTTGTAAACGCGTTGACGGAACGCCCTCTGTTTTTGATCCCTCATGTTTGATCAGATCTGGCCTTTTGCCAGCGCGACCTTTTTGGGGTGGCCGGTTTGGATTTGGCTCGGGTTCTTGGCGTTGGTCGCCGGGTTGCTCACCTTTGATCTCCGCGTTTTGAATCGCCGAGACCATGCCATTGAGTTTGGGGAAAGTCTTCTGACCACGGCTCTTTATGTGGCGGTTGCTCTTGCCTTTGGCTGCGGCGTTTGGGCCTTTGCGGGGGCCGAGGCGGGGATGTTGTATCTGACCGCCTTCTTGGTCGAAAAGAGCTTGTCTCTCGACAACGTATTTGTGATTTCGACAATCTTCGCGGCTTTTGCGATCCCTTTGAAGTATCAACACCGTGTGCTGTTGTGGGGCATCTTGGGAGCCATTGTGATGCGGGGCGTGATGATCGTCCTCGGGTCCACAATGATTCTGCACTTTCATTGGATTCTGTTCGTGTTTGGCGTGTTCCTGGTCATTACCGGGGTGAAGATGCTGTTGGCGTCAGATATAGGTCAGGACGTGGGGCCGTCCCGTTTGGTTCGTTGGGTGCGGCGAATTCTTCCGGTTTCCGAAGCGTTTCACGGACACGCTTTTTTTGCCCGGATTGACACTGTCCAAGGGATGCGCTGGATGGCGACGCCGTTGCTTCCGGCTTTGATCGTCGTGGAAATTGCCGATGTGGTTTTTGCTGTGGACAGTATCCCAGCTGTGTTGTCGATTACTGGTGATCCTTTTATCGTTTTTTCCAGCAACATCTTTGCGATTTTAGGACTGCGTGCGTTGTATTCGGTTCTGGCGGTGATGGTGGGGCGCTTCGCCTATTTGCGTCATGGTCTATCCGTGGTCTTGATGTTTATCGGCATCAAGATCTTCTGGGGCGAGTGGATTGCGCCGGTTCCGGCTTATGTCTCGTTGGTGGCGACTGTGGGGGTTTTGGGTGGGGCGGTGGTGGCGTCGTTGTTGCGGCGCGTGCTCCCCATACCCTTGAAATAAGAAAGGAGCCCTGGGGGGGAGGGCTCCTTTCTGGGCGAACCGGAAATCTCGTCGTGGCTCAAGAGGGGGAAAATCCACTTTCGAGAGTAAGGGCTTGGTGTGCCCTTGTTTTCCGGCATCGCGGCAGCGGTCATACTGGGGGGAAGCGCCGTTACCGCGATCTTCTGAGGTCTTCGGGGTCGTCCTTTTTGCTAGAGTTTCGAGAGACTTTGCCGTTGCATGGTGGGATCGAGGGATAAACCATGCTTTCGTCGTTGATCTAACTTTGTCATAGTCGCACGCCGCTGAGAAACGGGAATAACCGATCATTTTGATCGGAAATTCCTTTGCCAGGGTTTCGAATATGATTCATTGGTTTTTACGTGGGACGTGCGGACCACGATGGGGAATGGCCCATCGTGGTCGTTTTTGGCGTGCTTAGAAGTTCAAGGTCATGCCGACATATCCGGCCCGGCCGGTTTCGGCGTATTCACCCTTGGTATGGAACAGTTTGTCGGTGAGATTTTCGACACGGCCATACACCTTGGCCCATTCGGTGATGGGGTACGATGCCCCAAAATCCCAGACCGTATACCCCCCTGTGAAGGTTTTGTTGGCATAGGAGTCATAGCTCCATGTTGCAAACCGTGCCTTGGTCCAGAGATTCAGACCAGAGACGTCATCGGGGGAGTAAGATACGCGCAAGCTGCCCGTATGGTGTGGACGTGTCGCCAGGACTTTGCCGGTGGTGTTGTCGCGTGCCTGTTGATAGGTGTATCCGCCAGAGACTTCCCATTCATCGGAGATTTGTGCCGTGGCGGTATTTTCCAGGCCAAAGGTACGGGAAGAGGCGATGTTATAGTACTTTTTGCGTGTTGAATCGTAAGCGATTTCATCGCTGAGCCGCGAATTGAAGAACGTCGTGTCAAGGGTCAATCGCCCATCAAACAAGGATTGTTCGATGCCGAAATCATAGCCCCGAGATTCCTCGGGCTTTAGGGTTTTGACGCCATAAATTGGGCTATAGAGCTCGAACAGGCTGGGAGCACGGAAGCCGGTGCCGTAGCTGGTGTGAAAATGTGTTCCGGTGGATTGAATATTGTAGCCGATCGTGGTGCGGTATGTTGTTTTTTCACCGAAAGTTTCGTGATTATCCTGTCGTGCGCCAACAGTCATGGTCAGGGCTTTTTCGAGCAGCGTGATTTGATAATTCCCAAAGATACCATCGTTGGTGACTTCTTGCGGTGAGATTGACGCGGTTTTCATGTGCTCGCGTTCATGGTCTGCACCAAAAACTATGGTGTGGTCCTCAATGGGCTTAAGGGTGCCCAGGTATTCGTACTTAGTCTTTTCCCCGTCATAAAAGCCAGTGGAACTGCGTACGTGGTCTTCGTAGTAGTCACGGCGGCTGATGGCCTGTGACGCGGACAATGTGTTGCTTAACAGCCCTTGGAACATGTCGGCACGCACAGAAAATTTGCCGGATTTTTGGGTGTTGCGAATTTCCTTAAGGCCATCCTGGGTGCCGCTGCCATCGTAATCCGTGTCGCCCCGCATATAGCGGACAAGCCCCTCGATGTTCAAACGGTCAAGAACACCGACATCCTTAATGACATCAGATCCCACTTTCAAATCCATGGACTGATTCTTATAGCCGTCATTTTCTTTACCCGGCGTGGTGTTGGAGATGTCGAAACCGTCAGTGTTCAATGCGCTGACCGATGCGCCGTAGTAGATGTCATTGAATTCACCCTGTGCGTTAACGTAGCCTTTGCGGGTGTTATAGGTGCCGTACTCCATGCCAGCGGTTCCGGAATAGAGTTTGCCGCTGCCTTTTCCAGACTTTGTGGTGATAGAAATAACCCCCCCCATAGCATCCGAGCCGTACAGTGTGCTTTGGTTGCCGCGCAGGATTTCAATGCGTTCGATGTTGTTGGCTTGTAAGTGGGTCAGGTCATAGGTGGTCTGGGACCCCGAAGGATCGGCAACTTCCACGCCATCAATCAGGACCAGAATATTTTTATAGCCCATGCCACGCATGAACAGCCCTGTGCTTTTTCCGTATCCGCCATTGGAATAGACGTTGAGACCGGGCGCATCCTTAATGACGTCGAGGGCGGTTATGGCTTGCTTCTTTTCGATGTCTTCTGCTGTGATGATGCTGACGGAGCTGCCGACCTGATCAACTGGGGTTTCCGTGCGGTTGGCGGAAATTACCATTTTGCCGAGGTTCTGAGGATCATCAGCCAGGGCGACCATTGGACTCGTTGTGATGGTCAGGGCCAATGCCCCTAAGCCTACGCTGGAATATAGCCACGTTCGTATGGTGTTACGCATCACTCTTCCCCATGGGCCGGGGCATGTCACCGCCGCCGGTCAGTTAAATGCCATGCCGCGTTGGGGGAGGCTGTCAGGATCATCCCGTCGCGGCGGTACATCACCGCAACGGTTCAAGACCGTCCCCTGGCACCCCCGTACCTGGGAAAGCGATGGTGCCGGCAGGTCTCCTGGCTTGCGGGTCATCGTCCGAAGACTGCCTTCCCGGGGATTGCCCAGTGGCTGATTTGGTCTTCGTTCTCGCCGCTTACAGTTGCGGAGGCAGCTTCGGTCTTGGCGTGATTTTCCCCTGAACGCCGCACCGAATTCCCTTTTCATCCGCGATGGGGTTTGACCATCGTGGACACCGACGAGGTTTTGGTACGTTCCGGGAGGGGAAGTGTCAATGATAAAAGTAACAATACAACATACCCCACAGCCCCACACGCCACCACCGATTGTTCACCTTCAGTGGTACGCGATATGCGTGAAAATCAGGGGCCTGCACGGGCTGTTAACGTGAGCACTCTGATTCTGCAAAGGCCCAATAGAGGCGTCGTGCGCGTTCGTAGATCGGACCTTTGGGGAAGTCCACCTCGTCAATGCGGCGACACCAGCCAACCTTTTGGTAATTGCCCGAGGCGAAAACTTCGTCTGCGGATTTGACATCCTGGATGGTCAGGGAGGTTTCCTCCACCGTCAGACCGTCATCACGCAGCAACTGAATGACCCGTTGCCGGGTGATGCCGTTCAAAAAGGTGCCGTTGATGGCGGGGGTGAATACGATGCCGTCCTTTGCACAGAACAGGTTGGTGAAGGAAAATTCCGCAACTTGGCCGTCCGGGTCCAGGCTGACGCCGATATCGAAGCCTTTTTGTAATGCCTCACGATAGGCGCGGGCAACATTGGGATACAGGCAGGCGGCTTTGGCTCCGGTCGGGGCCATGTCGGGTGCCGGGCGACGGAAGCTGCTGACGCTGGCGGTAAAGCCGGTTGGTTCTGGAACCGGAGACACGGTGATGGTCAGCGCAAACTGCGTTGTCGTCGGGTCCGGCAGGACAAAGCCGCCGTCAGCGTAGAATAAGGGGCAGATATAAAGGTGCGCGGTCGTTGGAAATCGTGTGATGCCGTCCCATGCCAGCTCGGTGATTTCCGATCCGGTCAGCACGGGGTCCAACCCCATGATGCGTGCGGAATGGACCACGCGCTCGCAGTGCAGAGCCAAATCCGGGGCACACCCCCCTATGGCGCGGGCCCCAT
>JAFGWD010000045.1 GCA_016937315.1 Rhodospirillaceae bacterium | reverse complement strand
TCCGACCTCACCGCCGCCCGCCATGTCCTTGAAGCCGAGGCCGCCGCATTGCTGCGTATGAGCGAGACATTGGGTATCGACTTCACCCGCGCCCTTGATCTTTTAGAAGGACGGGTCCTCGCCTCGGATCACGGGCGCGTCATCGTTTCCGGCATGGGCAAAAGCGGCCACGTCGGGCGCAAGATTTCCGCAACCTTGGCCTCTACCGGGACACCGTCGTTCTTCGTCCACCCCGCCGAAGCCAGTCATGGCGATTTGGGTATGATCACCCGTCAGGATGCCCTGATCCTGCTGTCAAAGTCCGGGGAAACACCGGAACTCGCCGACATCATCGCCTATTCCCGACGGTTTTTGATTCCATTAATCGCGATTACCGAACGCAACGACAGCGCCCTCGGTGCCGCCGCCGACGTTACCCTAACCCTTCCCGCCGACGGGGAAGCCTGCCCGCTGGGACTGGCGCCGACCACATCGACCACCGCCACCCTCGCCCTGGGGGACGCCATCGCCGTCGCGCTTCTCGAACGCCGTGGCTTCTCCGCCAGCGATTTCAAAGCCTTTCACCCCGGCGGCAAACTTGGACAGCGCCTGCTCCGGGTCCGCGAACTGATGCACCCCCTGCCCGATGTCCCTTTGATCTCCCTTGACGCCCATATGGCCGACGCTCTGATCGTGATGTCGGAAAAAAGCTTTGGCTGTGTCGGCATCACCGATCCCCAAGGCTGCCTGGCCGGTATCATCACCGACGGTGATCTGCGCCGCCACATGGCACCCGAGCTTCTGGACATGCCGACCCGTCGCGTGATGACCGCCAATCCCAAGACCATCCAGCCGGAAACCCTGGCCGCCGAAGCCTTGGGGATCATGAACGATCGTGCCATCACCAGCCTGTTCGTGGTCGAAACCAACGGCCACCCCGTCGGCATCATCCACATGCACGACTGCTTACGCGCCGGGGTGTCATGAAAAAACGCACGGCCGCGAAATCCTCCGCCGCCGCCGCGACGCCGCCAACGGGCGAGTCGCTTCCTGATTCACGCTTCATCATCGCTTCGGCGTTGAGACGCTCCGACATGCCTCAACGCACCTCTCTTTACAGTCGCTTCGTCCGCATGATGAAGCTGTTGCTGCCGGTCATCGCCGTCCTTCTTCTGGGAGCAATCTTGTTGTGGCCGCAGCTTCAGGCAGAGCACAACCGTTTCCAAATTGCCTTGTCGGGTTTGGACCCGCGCCACCCGGATCGCCTGCGCGTCGTCAACGCCCGCTTCCAAGGCACCGACACCGACCAACAACCCTATACCGTGACATCCGAGTCCGCACACGAGGTCAGCCCCGGCAGCCGCATCATTGCGCTGGAATCGCCAACCGCCGACCTGGCCCTCAAGGATGGAACCTGGGTCATCGCCCGTGCCCCACAGGGAACCTTTGACCGTGACGCCGAACTCCTGCGCCTGACCGGAGGCGTTTCGCTCTTCCACGACAACGGTTACGCCTTCTCCTCGCCAACCGCACGCATTTCCGTGCATGATGGCCGCGCCGAGGGCGACGATCCAGCGGAGGGATATGGCCCCGCCGGAAACATAAAAAGCGAGAACGGCTTCCTGATCCTCGACCGAGGACGGCGCATGCTGTTCAAGGGAAAAGCCCGCCTCATCCTTCGCCCAGGAGTGAAATCCGATGTTCCAAGCAAGTGATTCGCGGACCCTGCGATGCGCCGGAGCCTTAACGGGACTGATCCTCGCCTTTGCCCCATACCTCGCCCACGCCCAAACCTTAGGTATGGGCCCCTCGGACACCCCAACACCGGTTGAGGTTCTCGCCGACAACGGCATCGAATGGATGCGTGATGGCAAGCGTTTTGTCGCCCACGGCAACGCCTCCGCAACCCGAAACGACACCACGGTCTATGCCGACACACTGACGGCGCACTACCGCGAAGGCGTGTCAGGAAAATCAGAACTCTGGCGATTGGATGCGGATGGGCATACCCGCATTGTTTCCCCCACCGAAACCGCCACCGGCGACACCGCTGTTTACGACATTGATGCCGCCGTCCTGGTCCTGCGCGGCAAGCCACACGCCAAGCTGGTCACCCCCGACACCACCGTCACCGCGAAAGACGAATTGGAATACTGGGACGCGAAACGCTTTGCCGTGGCTCGCGGCAATGCCGTCGTGGTCCGCGACGGCCGCACTCTAAAGGCCGACGTGGTCATTGCCTACTTCTCGCCGAAGGCCAAGACCAAGCCCTCATCAAAAACGAAAACCGGCCCCAGCAAAGGCAGCGATATTGACGTCGTTGATGCCCACGGGCATGTCGTCATCACAACAAAGACCGAGATCGTGACCGGCGATAAGGGCCGCTACAACGTCAAAACCGGTATCGCAACGCTGTTGAACAACGTCACCCTGACTCGGGGCACCGACACCTTGAACGGGGCCTATGCGGTGGTCAATATGAACACCGGAATCAGCACGTTGTATGCCCAGGCTCCGGGGGCAAAGCACGAAAAGCCCGCACCAGTGCGCGGTATCTTTACCCCAAAACAGGCGGAAGCTCTGCCTGAGGAAAAAAGCCGCACGAAACCTGCGGCAAAGCCTTAATGTCTGCTGGACAAGCAAAAATCCGGCCAATTTTTAGAAAAGCATTGCGCCTGCCGATTGGTATCGGATAATCGGACGGAGAGCGCCGCTTGTCTTTCTCCTGACACGAGAAAAAGGCACGGATTTTTGCGAACGCGACGGGAAAGCGAACACATGAAGATGACCAAACCGCAGGCACCCGCTCCCTCCGTTCCCGAAGGCACCCGCCCCCCCCTGCCTTTGCGCGGTTTGGAAATCAAAAGCCTGGGAAAAAGTTTTAAGCGCCGTCCCGTCTTGCGTGATGTTTCCTTGTCGGTCAAGCGCGGCGAAGCGGTCGGCCTCTTGGGGCCAAATGGTGCGGGGAAAACCACCTGCTTTTATTGCGTAACTGGCCTTATCTCCCCTGATATCGGCACCATCTCGTTGGACGGCATGGTGATCACCGGCTTGCCCATGTACCGTCGTGCCCGGCTGGGAATTGGCTACCTTCCACAAGAAGCCTCCATCTTCCGGGGCCTCACGGTGGAAGAAAACATCATGGCCGTCCTTGAAGTCGTCGAACCCGACGCCGATGCCCGCGACGCACAATTGGAGGAACTCCTCGCCGAATTCTCGGTAACCCACCTGCGCCGCGCCTCTGCTCTGTCGCTCTCTGGCGGCGAGCGCCGCCGCGTTGAAATTGCCCGCGCCCTCGCTTCGCGCCCCAGCTTTATCCTTTTGGACGAACCACTCGCCGGTATCGACCCCATCGCGGTGGCGGAAATCCGCACCTTGGTCTCCCACCTAAAAGACCGCGATATTGGCGTTTTGATCACCGATCACAACGTCCGCGAGACGCTGGATATCATTGATCGCGCCTACATCCTGTACGACGGCGCCGTGATGATGGAGGGTGCACCGTCGGAAATCGTCGCGCATGAAGGGGTTCGCCGCGTCTATCTGGGCGACCACTTCAGCCTGTAGAGGACGCAAACCGACGATGGCGATGACCCCCAGACTCGAACTTCGACAATCACAATCTCTGGTGATGACGCCACAACTGCAACAAGCCATCAAGCTGTTGCAAATGTCGAACTTTGAACTGACGGCCTTTGTCGAAGAAGAACTGGAGCGCAATCCCCTGTTGGAACGCGAGGACGACCGAGCACCAGAACCGGACGCTCCCGTCCTCAGCGACGATCCTCCCATGGACCCGCCTCTTCTGGATACCCTTCCCGGCAATGAGGAAACTCCACTGGACGTCGAACAGGACAACACCTTCACCAACGACACCCGCGCCGAGGACGGCGGCACATACGACGGATTCAATGGCACGGACAACCTGGGACGTTACGGCAACGGAGCCCACGAAGGCGATGGCAATGTTCTGGAACAAACGATTGGCGAAGTCATCAGCCTGCGTCAGCACCTGACGGCGCAGTTGGGTTTGACCAGCGCCTCCCCCCAAGACCGTATGATCGGTGCCTACCTGATCGACATGCTAGACGACTCTGGATACCTGTCCGGGAGCCTTGCCGCCGCCGCCACCGCCCTTGGCTGCACGGAAACCGAAATCGAACGCGTCCTTGGCATCGTCCAAGGCTTTGACCCTGTGGGTATTTTCGCTCGATCTTTGAAAGAATGCCTTGCCCTGCAACTCGCAGATCGCAACCGCCTTGATCCCGCCATGGCCGCGCTTTTGGACAACTTGGATCTGCTGGCCAAACGGGATCTCACCCGCCTGAAAAAGGTGTGTGGCATTGATGACGAAGACCTCTCGGAAATGATTGCCGAGATCCGCTGCCTTGACCCCAAACCAGCCTCAAGCTTCGACCCCATTCACGAACAACCCGTGGAGCCTGACATTCTGATGCGCCAGGATGCCGCTGGCGGCTGGGTCATCGAACTCAACACCGATACCCTGCCCCGCGTCCTCGTTGCCAACCGCTATTATGCCGAAATCAGCACCAAGGCAGACCGTCAAACCCGCACCTTCCTGAATGAACAATTCCAATCCGCCAATTGGCTGGTCAAATCTCTGCACCAACGCGCCACCACCATCCTGAAAGTTGCCAGCGAGATTGTGCGCCAACAATCGGGGTTCTTCAGCCATGGCATCAGCGCACTCAAGCCATTAATATTGCGCGATATTGCCGAAGCCATCGGGATGCACGAGAGCACCATTAGCCGCGTCACCACCAACAAATACCTGGCTTCGCCACGCGGCCTTTTTGAACTCAAATTCTTTTTCACCCAAGCGCTTGCCTCCACTGAGGGCGGCGAAGCCCACTCCGCCGAAGCCGTCCGCCACCAGATCAAAACCCTGATCGAGAATGAAGCCGCCAGCGCCGTGCTTTCCGATGATCGGATTGCGGCCATCCTCAAGGCCGACGGCATCGACATTGCCCGCCGTACCGTCGCCAAATACCGCGAAGCCATGCGAATCGCACCGTCCTCCCAACGCCGTCGCGAATTGAAGATTCGTCTGCCTTAAGCCGGAAATTTCCTCACTTTTTTTCCTGTTTCCCCCGCGCAAAAAGCTCAGACAGTGCCCATATTCATATGTATGGGGGCAACAACACAGACGAGGCAGAACAGGATGACTTGACGAAACGGAGAGAGAACTCTAGCTTCCCGCCTCCGTTCCGATCCTGCGAAGACATCGCGGATATCGGTACGTGCGGTTAGCGACCTGCTCTCAAGCCGAGAGAATCGTGATCAAAAGTGGCGTGCCGCCGTTTCCGAAAACGCTGGAACGCCCGAGTCAGGTAGGACGAATGCCATGGAAATTATCGTCAAAGGGAAACAAATCGACCTTGGGGACTCGTTTCGTGCACACGCCGAAGAGACCCTGTCTCAATTGGTCGAAAAATACTTTGATCGCGCCATTGATGCCGCCGTCATCATCTCGAAAGACGCGCATTTAGTGAAAGCCGATATTTCGGTGCATCCGATCAGCGGACTGACTCTCCAAGCCACGGCTGGTGCCACCGACCCATATCCCGCCTTTGACGGGGCCTGTGAAAAAATTGCCAAGCAACTGCGTCGTTATAAGCGCCGCCTGACCGACCACAGCAAACCGAAAGCCGAAGACAACATCCTCGCGCAACAGTTTATTATCAAACCAGAACCCGTTGATGCCGAATTGCCCGCCGAAGAAGCGGGACCGGTGATCGTTGCGGAAATGAGCCAAGACATTCCACTTTGCACTGTCTCCGGTGCAGTAATGCGGCTTGACCTTTCCGACACAAACGCCATTCTGTTTCGGAACAGTTCCCATGGTCGCCTGAACATGGTGTACCGTCGACAAGACGGAAACATCGGTTGGGTAGACCCCGAGGCAACCGACAGCAAAGGCTGAACCTCCACACGCCGTACGCAGATAGACGACAAAAATGATCGCCTAGGATTGGGGCCGCGCTTGTTCGCGGCTCCCACCCATGAGAAAAACTGCGGCGGACGCCGCTTGCCTGACCCCAGACAAGCTGGCGTGGAAGGATTGAGGAAAACAATGACTCTGGCAGACCTGATCGCACCCAATGCCGTGATCCCCGCCCTCAAGGCGAACAGCAAAAAGCAAGCCTTGCAGCTCTTGGCTCAAAAGGCCGCCGACGTCATTGGCCTGAAGGAAGGTGATATCCTGGAAGGCTTGCTGGACCGTGAGCGCTTGGGCTCCACCGGAGTCGGCAGCGGAATCGCCATTCCACATGCCAAACTGACCGGCATCGACCGCCTGTATGGTATCTTCGCACGTCTGGACCATCCGGTGGACTTCGACTCCATTGATGATATGCCCGTCGACTTGATCTGCTTGTTGATCGCGCCCGAGGGCGCGGGTGCCGACCATTTGAAGGCACTGGCCCGAGTCTCACGCCTGCTACGAGACAAAGGCATTTGCGAAAAGTTGCGTGGCGCCACGGAAGCCGACGCACTCTACGCCCTGTTGCTTGATTCCGAACGGTCTCGCGCCGCCTGATCTCCGTTATTCGGATTAAGAAAGAACCGGATTAACGGAAAGGCCAAACGCGCCTATGGTCATGTGTATCGACGCGCCGATGCGTTCTTAAAAGGAGTTCGGCCGTGATTGCTCAAACCACGCAACGATTCGACTTTCATGTCGACGTCATTGATGATGACATCGACGATATGGGCCACGTCAACAACACTGTCTATTTGCGTTGGGTGCAGACGGCTGTGGTACGCCACTGGCGTCGCTTTGCCCCGACCGAAGCCATTGCAAGCCGCCTGTGGGTCGCCCTTGCCCACGACATCCGCTATCGCCACCCCGCACTCCCCCACGACCATGTGGTGGTCAAACTCCTGCTGGAAAAACTCCAGGGTGCTAAGGCATATTATCGCACGCGCATCGAACGCGGCGACGACATCCTGGCGGAAGTCAAAAGCTGCTGGTGCTGCCTGGATGCCGTAACCAAGAAACCCGCGCGTCTCGCCCGCGACACCATCGCCCGCTTTCTCCCTCCCGATCCCTAGGACGTAGTCTCATAAATCCTGCCGAATTGCGTTCAAACGGATCCACCTGCGCCGAAGGGCTTTGTGCTGTAGCCAGGAACGTGGCGAAGCCCATAGCGGATACGGGTGGCGGCGCTGATCCACGCCTGCCGCACACCGTAGAAGATCAATCGCTCTTGCTGTCGATGGTCATCGCCTGCGCCGGTTTGGGTGCGCCCTTGCCGATCTTGATTTCGCGCACCTGGGTTTCCGGCGGGGGACGCATCAGGTCAATATGTAAAAGCCCCTTATCCAGAGCAGCCCCCATGACCTCAATCCCCTCGGCCAGGACAAAGCTTCTTTGGAACTGACGCGCGGCAATACCGCGATGCAAATAGACTCGCTCAGTTTCATCTTCTGCCGTCCGTCCGGAAACCACCAACTGATTGGCTTCCAACGTCACACTCAAATCGGCATCACAGAAACCAGCAACCGCCAACGTAATACGCAGCCCATTTTCTGAAATTTGCTCAATATTGTACGGTGGGTAGCCTTCCGCCGAGGTTTTGGAAATACGGTCGAGCATCCGTTCGAAGTGATCAAACCCCAAAAGCAACGGGCTGTTAAAGGTTCCTGATATACGCGCCATGAGCTGTGCCTCTTTTCCCCAAACATGTCTCTAAGACCGAAAAAATGTCGTGGCTTCTGAACCTTCCGTCAAGAGCTGCGATAAAAGCGAGGGTCTGCCCCATCTCTTTTTCACAGGACGAAACACCCTAAATATGGTACGAGCGCCATCTTCGACTTGATGCCATCTCAACCGCATCGGTTTGGAGCGTTCCTTCAAAAGGAAGCGCTCGAAACCGTTTCTCATCGTGTCCGCCCTTGTGGCGTACGCAGCGTATCGCGTTTCACAGAAACAAAGAAGCACCCACACCATGGCTCCCGTTCAACCCACGCCAACCGTACCGCATCCCAGTTTTATCGAATTGTTCACGCCGAAGTTGCTGACAATCTTTCGTGAAGGATATGGCCGCACACAATTGCGTGCCGATGCGATTGCTGGTTTGACCGTTGCCATTGTCGCCCTCCCTTTGTCCATGGCGATTGCCATTGCTTGTGGGGTCTCTCCGGATCGCGGAATTTACACCGCCATCATCGGTGGCTTTTTTGTCTCCGCACTGGGCGGGAGCCGCTTTCAGATCGGTGGGCCAGCGGGCGCCTTCATCGTCTTGGTCGCACAGACCACGATGCAGCATGGCCTGGACGGTTTGATCCTGGCAACCATGCTCTCTGGGGTCATTTTGATGCTGATCGGTGCCCTGCGGCTGGGAACCTACATCAAGTTCATTCCCTATCCCGTGACCGTCGGTTTCACCGCCGGAATCGCAGTGATTATTTTTGCCAGCCAGATCAAAGAGCTGCTGGGCTTGACCCTGAGCGGTCCAGAACCTAGTCCGATCGTGCCAAAAATCCAGGCCGTCATTGCGTCACTGTCCACCTTTACCCCCGCCGCCTTGATGATTGCGGTCTCCACCATCGTCGTCATCTGCGGTTTGAAGCGCCTGTTGCCAC
>JAFGWD010000044.1 GCA_016937315.1 Rhodospirillaceae bacterium | reverse complement strand
TCGATGGCGCTGTTGCAAAAGCATCAGCATCCAGCACTTCGAACATCAAATCGACACGCCGTGCCGACGCTGCCGCCACTGCAGCGGCGGCAATGTCCGGGGACAGATCTGCCATCGCCTCCAAAATCGCATCCGCGCGGAACAAAAACATCCCACTGTTCCAAGCATAATCGCCCGAGGACAGGTATGTCTCAGCGGTGGCACGATCTGGCTTTTCAACAAAACCATCCACCTTGAAGCCTTCTCCCAGGGACGCCCCGGCGTGGATATATCCATAGCCTGTCGCGGGGTGATCCGGCGTAATTCCAAACAGTACCAGGGCCCCGCCCCGTGCCAAAGGCAGGGCTTTGTCCACCATTACGGAAAAGGCCGCCAGATCATCAATGGCATGATCCGATGGTAACACCAGCATCGGCGCGGACGGATCGGTTTCGACGATCACAGCGGCAGCAGCGGCAATCGCAGCCGCCGTGTTTCGTGCTACGGGTTCCAAAAGAATGGCGTGCGGCACAACCTCCACGGCACGCATTTGTTCCGCCAACAAGAAGCGGTGTTCGTGATTGCAAACCAAAAGCGGCGCGGCATACCCCGGCCCAGTCACCCGCGCCACAGTATCCTGAATCATCGTGCATGCGCCACTAAGACTCAGAAACTGCTTTGGAAAGGCAGAACGCGATAACGGCCACAGCCGTGAGCCACTGCCACCCGACAGAATCACCGGAATAATCGCAGGAAAATCAGATTCTTGATCGGTCATAGCAGGTCCTTAACACGAGCATACAGCAGAAGGGAGCAAAGCCGACACCACTCACGCTGTCAACCCGGTTTCGCCCCAGCGTCCCCCTTAAAAAATCATGCCGCCAAGGGCAAAGAAGGCGAGACCACTCAACGTAGCCAATAGCTTCCATTTGAACCGTACCGACAACAAGAATGTCAAAAGCACCGCCATCACCGCCCACAACATGCCAACCTGCAGCAATTCGGGATTGGCTGTCCCCGCGAACATCGCACGCCCAGAACGCAAGGCCGTCTGTGCAACGATTCCGCCCATAATGCCAAAACCCGTGCGGTCCAAAACATCCCGGAACCACCCGCTGCCAATGTTGCGAAAGGCCAAAACCGGCATGATGCGTAAAGCAACAGTGGCAAGCCCACTACCCAAGGCCACCACCCAGGCCTGCCAAGGATCAAGGATGAGGACATCAAGCATCATTGGTTCTCCGCCGCAAAGCCACGGAAAGTGCCGCAAAGACAAGCGGCACCACCAACAAGGACGTACTCCCCAAAACCGGAGCCGCCAACGGCACCAGGATCGCACCCGCGACCGCATTCAACATCAGGGCACGTTCTTTCCATTGATTGGCCAGTAACGTCGCAAAATATACCGGAATCACCGCACCCAAAACCGCACCCAGAAGCGGCGACACAGTTCCGGACATACTGTGGCCAATCACCGCGCCCACAACCGCCGAAACACAGCACAGCAAACATAGGAACAAAACGAACAGCGCAGGTCGGCGTGGAGGATGATCAACCAAGCGCGGAAACGCCACCGCAAAGGAGCTCGCCGACAACAGCCCCAACGTCCCGATGGTGCGCGGAATCGACATCCGTGGCAGCCGCGCCATCACCGAAGCAACCATGACGATGAATCGAAGGTTGATCACAAACACGGCCGTCAAGGCAGTCATCCAAGCGCCTCCCGCCGCACCACCCGCCGACAACACAATCGACATTGCGGCCGCCTGTGCCGGAGCCGCCAGGGTCAAAGCCGTCATCACGCCGGTTTGCAAAACGTCCAAGCCGGCGCGGGCGCTCAACTGCCCGACCCCGGCGAACATCATCACAAAGGTGAAAACAATCAAATATGAGGACTTGGTCGCATCCCAGAGAACCGCTGACGCGGAGGGAAGAGGGGACTCACTGGACATCAATCGAAAACCTTACAGTTTTACGTTCTTTTCCAGCCCGACGCATGCCGCGCCGCACCCGACGCGTTTATCTCCCCACCCCGATCTATACCACATTTCACGGCAAAATCACGCCCCGAGATCACCGGTCTTTTCGTCAGGATCGTCCCAAACACACACACCAGAATTGTGTCAGCCCGTGTTCTCGGCCAACCACAGCGCGGCAGCGGCCAAATCATCGGCAACATGATCCGCTAACCGCCCTGCCGTGCCTTCTTCCTGCACGCCATGACCAGTGCGAACCAAGACCGTGCGGGCCCCAATCTCAAGCCCCAGGCCCACATCGGCGATTTTATCCCCAATCATCACGCTGCGGGTCAAGTCGAGCCCCAACTCCGCGGCCGCCCGCCGCGCCAACCCCGCCTTTGGCTTACGACAATCGCACGCGTCATCAGGACCATGCGGACACACATAGATCCCATCCAAGATCACGGCTTCGGCGGCCAGCAAGCTCCGCAGACGATCATGGATTTCCGCCAAGCGGGTTTCATCAAAATACCCCCGCGCCACCCCCGACTGATTGGTCAGCACCACCAAGGCATACCCCAGGCCACGCAGCCGCTTCAAACCGTCGATCACCCCAGGAAGCAACACCACCTCATCGGGATCAGACAGGTAGTTGCGCTCGACATTCACCGTGCCATCACGATCCAAAAACGCGACCGGACGCAAAGAACTCATGCCGCCGTCTCCTTAGTTTTTAGGAAGCGCACGCTGGGGAATTCTTCCTCCGCCTTATTCAGGTGCCACGCGTTCCGCGCCAGAAACACTTCGTGGCCATCGTGATCATCGGCAATCGCCACCGCATTGGCATCGCAGAATCGCTTCATCTGCAACGTGTCTTCTGCGGCAATCCAACGCGCCGTATAGAGTTGGGTCGGCTCAAAGGCCACCGGAATGCCGTATTCCGTACGAATACGATCCGCCATCACTTCGAACTGCAGAGGCCCCACCACACCCACAATCCAATCGGCCCCAATGCGAGGCTTGAACACCGCCGCCGCGCCTTCTTCGGCCAATTGCTGGAGTGCCCGCCCCAAGTGCTTTGCCTTTAGAGGATCAAGCGCCCGAACTTTTTGCAGCAATTCCGGAGCAAAGCTGGGAATGCCGGTAAAGCGCAAGTCCTCGCCCTCGGAAATCGCGTCACCGATCCGTAAGTTCCCATGATTGGGAATACCAATAATGTCACCAGCCCAAGCTTCTTCCGCCAGTTCACGATCCTGCGCCAGAAACAAGACCGGATTGTGGAGATTGAGAGTCTTTCCAGAGCGCACATGCTTGACCTTCATACCACGCTGGAAATGACCGGAGGCCAATCGCACGAAGGCAATACGATCACGGTGTTTAGGGTCCATATTCGCCTGAATCTTAAAGACAAACCCTGCGAATGTATCTTCGGTCGGGTCCACTGGACGTGGACTGGCAGGCTGTGAACGCGGTTTTGGCGCATGGTCCGCCAATCCCTGCAACAATTCGCGCACGCCAAAATTGTTGATGGCACTGCCGAAATACACCGGAGTCAAATGCCCTGCACGATACGCCTCAACATCAAAATCCGGACATAACCCGCGAACCATATCCACCTGTTCACGCAGCGTAGCGACGGCATGATCGGGCAATAGGGCATCCAGCTTAGCATCATCAAGGCCTTCACAAACCTCGCCCTCGTCCGGCAGATCACCGCGCCCCTTGCGATGCAACAGCGCCAAACGATCCTTCAACAGGTCATAGCACCCCAAAAACTCACGCCCCATGCCAATCGGCCAAGACGCAGGCGTGACATCCAACGCCAGCGTCTGTTCGATTTCATCTAAAATATCAAAGGGGTCGCGGGCCTCGCGGTCCATTTTGTTGACAAAGGTAATAATCGGCACATCACGCAGCCGGCAGACTTCGAACAGCTTACGGGTTTGGGTCTCGATGCCCTTGGCTGCATCAATCACCATCACCGCCGAATCGACAGCCGTCAGCGTGCGATAGGTATCCTCGGAAAAGTCTTCATGACCAGGGGTATCCAGCAAGTTGAACACGCAACCGCCGAAATCAAAGGTCATCACCGAGGAGGCCACGGAAATTCCGCGCTCCTGTTCCACCTTCATCCAATCCGAACGAGCACGCCGCGCATCGCCACGCGCCTTGACCGCACCGGCCGCCTGAATCGCACCTCCGAACAACAACAGCTTTTCGGTCAGTGTGGTTTTCCCGGCATCCGGATGAGAAATAATCGCAAAGGTACGCCGTTTATCCACGGCATCGGTTAACTGAGACATATGTATCCAACCTGCGGGGACAAACCCCGGTTCCTATTCGTTTGGCGGACTGTCCGCATTTTCGCCGCCCACGGCAAGGGGAAATCCTTATCCCTACCTCTAACCCGCCCGTTTGGGCATTCTTTCGTTGCCGCCCCCCACCCATTCGCCCTAGGATAAGTCAGAAAAAAGTGAGGACGTCGATGTTTCGGTATGCCGTTCACAGGCCCTTGCCGTTCGCGGTTGAGGATGTTTTCGACCTTGTCGCCGACGTCGAGAGCTACCCGGAATTTGTCCCTGGATGGATTTCCGCGCAGGTCATTGCCCGCAGCGAAACCTCATATGGCACCGAACAAACCGTACGCATGCGCTTCTTGCGACAACGCTTTCGCACTCTGACCACGCTTTATCCCTTCGAAGCCATCGACATCACCGCCAATCACCCCCCATTCCGGCGACTCACCATCTCCTGGCGCTTCCGCCGTCAAGAAAACGGCAGTTTTATCAGCCTGGAATTCTTGTGTGAGATGCGGTCCCGCCCCCTACAACTTCTGCTTTCCCACTTCGGCCCGGATGACGTGGAGGCGATGATTGCGTCTTTTGAACGGCGTGCAAGAGAAACCTTGCCTCGCCGCGCTTGACTCGCTACTAAAGTGCAGTTTTTTGCCCCGTCTCAAAGACGCTAACACGCGCCGATTCGGTGGTGCCAATGGGCACGACACGGACACCTGTCCGCCAGGGGGAACAGGCGAGGTGGGGTGGTGTCGCCCCTTCGTTTCACAAACACACCCCCAACAGGAGGTTACTCCACCATGGATGCCCGACCGCTGTTGTCCGATGACACAACCGCACTGGAACCCGATTCACAAACCGAAGCGGTTCGCGAATCCCATGCCTTCCGTGAACGCTGGAAGCTGCCTATCCCTAGGTACCTGAAAGAAGTTTACACGTGGGCTTATGTCGCACCTCACGTTCGCCGCGTGTTTGACCATCAATGGGTGGTTGCCCTGATTCTGTGGTTCCAAGACACCGCCTTGATGAAAAGCGTGCTGAACGAAATCAAGCCGGGAGACCGCGTTTATATGCCCGCCAGTGTCTATGGCCATTTTTGCATCGACATGGCACGTCAGGCGGCACCAGGACCGGTGACGATTTCTGATATTTCTACAATCCAGCTTTATGGCCTACGTAAAAAGCGCCGCGCCAACGGCCTCAAGAATCTGTTCATTCGACGCGCCAACGCCGCCATGCCGATCAAAGGGCCGTATGACGTCGCAATCAGCTTTTTGCTGCTGCACGAAGTGCCTGAAGACTACAAGGCGATGATCATTAACCACCTGCTGGACGAGGTCGAGGTCGGCGGCAAGGCGGTCTTCATCGATTACCACAAAATGCGCTGGTGGCAACCGCTGTGGCCGATCATGGCCTTCGTTGCATGGTCCCTGGAACCGTTCACATTCACGCTGTGGAAAAACGAAATCGCCAGTTATGCGACCCCGGATCGCCACGCGAAATTCACCTGGACCAAATCCACCAGTTTTGGCGGCCTTTATCAAAAGATCATCGCTGTACGCACAGCCTGATCTGACGGCACCAGATCAAACCAACAAAAAAGCGGACCGCTCCAGGCGATCCGCTTTTTTCTTATTCACCGCTCCGAATATCCTCCTCCCCCGAGGAAGAATGGCGGGAGTGACGGGGCTCGAACCCGCGACCTCCGGCGTGACAGGCCGGCACTCTAACCAACTGAGCTACACCCCCGCAAGCGGTGAGGCGCTTATGTACCAACGCCCTCCAAACGATGCAAGAACTTTTTTCTCAATAGCTTCACGGATTTTTACAGGCCCGTAATAAATCGTGAAGCGCTGTCGAAAAATTGACGGAACGCAATGCGCTGTGGGCAAATCCCATGCACCTTCGCGTCGAAGCCGTGAACAACGGCTTTGTTGGATACGGGGGCTTGTCCGTCCAGATTATGCCACCGAATTCTTCGTTCCCCTTCACCCGGGCCGGTTTTTCCCCAAAATCGGCCCGGTTTTTCGTCGGTAGTTAACGACATAACCACCGCAACACAAGCCTACGCTCCGGCGAGAGGCGGCGAGGGCTGCATCTCCGCATCCCAGGGGAACAAAAGCCAGATGCTCTGATCCACCGAGACGACGAAGTCATCAACAATGTTCTGGCCCAAAGGCTTTGCATAAACCGTCGCAAAAACCGCCTTGGGCAACAACTCACGAACCACCTTCCCCGTACGTCCAGAATCCACCAGGTCGTCGATCACCAGCCAACCTTCGCCATCGCCCGCAGGAGCCTTCAGGACAAGGGCCCCCTCCCCCTGCACACGATCATCGTAGCTGGCAATGCACAGGGTATCCACAAGACGTAGGTTTAACTCACGGGCGACCACCGCCGCCGGAACCAACCCTCCACGACTGATCGCCACGATTCCAGAAAACGGACCACGCGCCATCAAACGCGATGCCAGAATGCGTGCATCGCGATGAAACATGTCCCAAGAAATCCCCATGTACCGGCTGCCGGTATAATCCTTGTCCGCCACGCTCTTTCCTCGCCCGCTCAAGTGTTGTGAAAAATAGGCCCCGTCACAGCCGCCACCATAACGAAAACGGCGCCAGAAGGCACCGTTTTCAACCCAGGCATCTCGGAAGCCACCCTAAAGTGGGACTTCCCCTTATGATTAGCGCAAATAGAGATGGACTTCGTTCCCACGCGCCTGTGCGCTGGTCGTCGCAGCCATTTCGACACGACTTGCTGGCAGCCCCATACCCGACAGTGAGCGCATCACAGATTCAGCATTGCGGCGTGCCGAATTGGCCCCCAGAGCGGACTGCCCCGGCGATGCCGCCGAAGGCGACACTGCAACCAAATCAAACCGCGCAGCCGGGCGACGTTCCAGCGCCTGGCTCACCGCCTGATACAGCGCCTGTTCATAAGATACGTTGGCACGATCAAAGCGAATCACCACAAGTGGGCGGCGATTTGCGACGTCCATCGACCCAAAACGGGCTGGTGCCACATCCGCATCACTGGTTGGCCGTGAGGTATAGGCCGAAACACCACTACCGTACATCTGGCCACTTTGCACCGAAGCCGAGAGCACATTGAGGTTCCCGCGTTCATTGGCAACATACTGTTGCTGACGCGAGATGTCGCCGTTGAGCTCTTTCAACAAACGTTCGATCAAAACCACAGTCTGATTGGTGTCGTCTTCGAGCACACGAAGCTGACGATGGTCTTCCTCAATCGCACCAGACAACGAATACGAAGCACGCACCGAATCCAGCAGATAGGCCGCCATTGCGGAATCCGAAGAGACCTCGGTAGAAAGCTGACTAAGTTTGGCAACGTCCGCGCTCATGGCATTCATCAGTTCCTGCGCCCGACGCCAGTTGGCAACAAGAATCGGATTGCCGGGCGTAGAACCCACCTGAAGCCGGGCATTAATCGCACCAACCAATTCATGGTACGAAGCCGCCGCCCGCGACGTCTGCGTACGCAACGTTTGCAAAGTCGCATTGCGCTGGCTGATGATGCTCTTCAGCGCGGCAAGATCGCCACGGAAAGCTTGCACCTTGCGTCCGACGAAGGTCCCCGTCGGGGCTCCTGGGGTTACAGGCCCAGGTTCAAAATTCGTTGTTCCGAGCACCGGGCCTTTGGCGGCATCCGGTGATCCGGCATCCCCCGGCGCCGAAGAATCCTCGCTCCCCAAAGAAGGAAACAAAGAGTCGGAAGTGAAGGAGCAGCCACCCAGAAGCAGGGCTGAACCAATCAACAAAACACGGATTTGCGAGAAGGCCATCGTCCCGAACTACCTTTTTGTATGATCCCCGAGCGTTCCGCCCGCTCCGATATCGGCATCCCTAAAATAATAGGACCGAGGAGTTCTAAAAAAAAGCGCGTGTCCCCCAGCGCCACTGAACTCCACCCGCCGCAGTGTATCCAAAGCCTTAGGCGGCGACAACCGAGAATGACACGGGATTCCCCCTCTCGAAAGGATTCTTTTTAGAAAGGGGGCTATGTTCCGTCAATAAAGGTGTCAACTTGGTCCTGAGACAGGCCTTTTTCCGATCCGTGAATAATTCCCGACGCCACGTCAATGAGTTTTTGCAGAATACGCGACGCATTTTCCCCCATCATTGCGACACGCGACATGTCCTCGACCTCCAGAGCCTGGCCAATTTCCTTGACCGCCCGTGCAACAACAGTCTCGGCCTGGGCAATCGTGTCATCAAATGGACGGCGATAGCGTTCCGGAGCCATTTCATAGGCAGCAATGGCTAAATCCCGATCAGAAAACCCACTATCGCGAAAGTGATCGGCATAGCTTTTGGGAGACCAGGCCGCAACATCCTCAAACATCTCTGGCATATCAGCGAGCATGCCCAGCAGCATCACCACTTCGTTGAAGTGGTTTAAGTAATCCGTCGCCAAAAAAGTCTGGGGGCTAATATTCGTGCCTTCCAGGCGTTTGGACATTTCGGCGACCGATACCGCTTTCTGCGAGGTCTCCTGGGTCAATAATGGCCTCTTCTGACGATAAGAACACACTCTCAGCCAAGGGCTGCGACACCCGGCAAGACCTTGCCCTCCAGCCACTCAAGGAAGGCTCCGCCTGCCGTCGAGACATAAGTCAGGTCGTCCACCACGCCCGCAACGGTAAGGGCTGCAACCGTATCACCACCACCTGCAACCGAAACCAAGACGCCTTTTTCCGTCAAATCCGCCGCACCACGCGCAACAGCATTGGTGCCCGCATCAAAGGGCTTGACCTCGAACGCGCCAAACGGGCCGTTCCACAGCAAGGTCCGGCTCTCCGCCAGACGATTGATAACCGTACGCACAGAAACCGGCCCGATATCCAGAATCATCTGGTCGGCAGGAACGGCATCAACGCCAACCAAAGTGGCGGGAGCCCCCTCGGCAAAGGCCGGAGCCACCACCACATCCACCGGCAGGACGACATCGCATCCCTGCTCATCGGCGACTTTCAACACCGTCCGTGCAGTGTCCAACATATGGTGCTCACACAGTGAGCTACCAACGCCATACCCCTGTGCGGCCAAAAATGTATTGGCCATGGCACCCCCAATGATCAGCACATCGACCTTAGGCACCAAATGCTCCAAAAGATTGAGCTTGGTTGACACCTTAGAACCACCCACCACCGCCGCCACCGGACGATTGGGGCGATCAAGGACCACGGCCAACGCATCCAGTTCAGCCTGCATCAACCGTCCCGCCGCGCACGGCAAGCGGTGCGCCATCGCCTCGGTCGAGGCATGCGCCCGGTGTGCGGAGGAAAACGCATCGTTTACATACACATCGGCCAAACGACACAAGGCATCGGCAAAGGCCGGGTCATTGGCCTCTTCCTCATCATGAAACCGCAAATTCTCCAGAAGCAACACATCACCGGGACGCAACGCCGCTGCCATGGTTTCTACCTCTGGCCCGATGCAATCCGGGGCAAAGCCCACATCCCGCCCCAGTACCTCCGACAACGGGGCCACAACCGGCTCCAGCGACAGCCTCGGATCTACCCCCTGCGGACGTCCCAAGTGGGAAGCCAAGATGACAGCAGCCCCACCCTCCAACAAATCGCAGATGGTCCGTGCAGTCCGCGTAATGCGCGTCAGATCCGTGACCTTGCCATCCTTGATCGGCACATTCAAATCGGCACGCACGAACACCCGTTTGCCGTGCACATCCATATCATCCAGTGTCTTGAAAGCCATCGTCAGTCCCCTCTTTCGCGAAATCCGCGCCCTGCAACCTTCCGGGGCCGTGTTCATGAACACGGCCCCGGTTTTTCTCATTGTGTCGATCAGATCAACTTGGCAATCGCCGCAGCGGTATCCAGCATACGGTTCGAGAAGCCCCATTCATTGTCGTACCAGGACAGCACGCGCACGAAGGTCCCCTCAATCACCTTGGTCTCGCCAAGATCAAAGGTCGAGCTGCTCGGGCAATGGTTGAAATCGATCGACACCAGCGGCAAGGCATTGATGCCAAGAATACCCTTCAGCTTGCCATCGGCAGCTTCCTGCATCGCGGCATTGATGTCTTCGGCAGAGGTGGCACGTTTGACCACGCACTTGAAGTCGATCATCGAAACGTTCGGGGTCGGCACACGAATCGACGAACCGTCAAGCTTGCCCTTCAACTCTGGCAGCACCAAACCAACCGCCTTGGCGGCCCCTGTGGTGGTGGGGATCATCGAGACTGCGGCAGCGCGAGCACGGTGCAAGTCCTTGTGCAGGGTATCCGCCACCCGTTGGTCGCCAGTATAGGCATGCACCGTCGTCATGAAACCGTGTTCGATACCAAACGCCTGGTTCAGAACATAAGCCACCGGAGCCAAACAGTTGGTGGTGCACGACGCATTGGAAACCACCAGATGGTCCTTGGTCAGCTTGTCATGGTTGACGCCATAAACCACGGTCAGGTCTGCACCATTGGATGGCGCCGAAACCAGAACCCGTTTTGCACCCGCCTCCAAATGCACCTTCGCCTTGTCACGATCGGTGAAGATGCCGGTGCATTCCATGCAAATGTCGATGCCCAATTCTTTCCACGGCAACTTGGACGGATCGCGTTCGGCCACCACCTTGACCTGATGACGACCCACTGTCATCACGTCACCAGCAACGGAAACGTCCTCCGGCAAACGCCCATGCACGGAATCAAACTTGACGAGATGAGCGTTGTCTGCGGCGGACCCCAGATCATTGATCGCCACCACTTCGATATCGCTACGCCCCGACTCGACGAGGGCGCGAAAAACTAAGCGCCCAATCCTGCCGAAGCCGTTAATGGCAACCCGTACCGCCATAGTCCATCCTCCCGTTTGTTGCCGCCCACGTCAGCACGCCGCACGCGGTCATCATGTACAGCCCTAAAAAACACCGAAGCCGAAAAGGCCTCCCGTCCCTGGATCTGGCGAACGGGCAGGCAACCTTCCGAGAATCCCACACGAAAGGCCAGGGCAAGAGCTTGGCGACAGAATGCAACCGTTTCCCGCCCACAGCATCTTGAGTGTTTGTCACACTTGACCGTCCAAATCCAGAGGATCGTGTGCAAAAATGAAAAATTCATGCCGAGATTTTGACATCCCATCAACTTGCCGCATAATCCAAAAAGCTTCACGCACATCACCGTGCAGAGCCACACCGAGCGAGGAAAATCCATGCCGACCAAGAAAAAAACCAAATCGTCTGGGAAACACCCCTCGCTCTCCGACGTCGATTTGTCGTCCCGCGTCGACACCACAGAAGCCTACACGCAACGCTTGGGAAAGCTGCAATTGCAGCTCTTGTCCCTACAGCAACGCTATGTGCATGAAGGACGCCGCGCCATCATCGTTTTCGAAGGATGGGACGCAGCCGGCAAAGGTGGCATCATCCGCCGCATCAATGAACGCCTTGACCCCCGCCATTGCTATGTCTGGTCAATCGCAGCGCCCAATCCCGACGATCAAGGGCGGCATTACATGTACCGCTTCTGGAAACGCCTTCCCTTGAAAGGCGACATCGCGATTTTTGACCGCTCCTGGTACGGACGCGTCCTCGTCGAACGTGTCGAAGGCTTCGCAAAACCCGACGCGTGGCAACGTGCCTATGAAGAAATCAACGAATTCGAACGTACCCTGACCGACGACGGCGTGCGGATTGTCAAACTGTTCCTACACGTCTCTGCGGATGAACAATTGAACCGTTTTGCGGAACGCCTCCGTAAACCCTACAAACGGTGGAAACTGACCTTCGAAGATATCCGCAATCGCGACAAACGCGCCGACTACGAGGCCGCCATCGCCGACATGTTTGCCAAAACCGACACCAAGGTCGCGCCTTGGCATGTCATCTCGTCGGAACATAAATTGTTTGGGCGTCTGGCTGCCATAGAAACCATCGTCAAAATATTGGGCAAGGACGTGGCAACAACACCACCCGACATCAGCCCCGAAGTTGAACGCCTGCTTTACGCACGGTTGGGCCTAAAACCTTAGGACATAAGCTCATAAATCCTGCCGAATTGCGTTGGTCGCCAAGGGATACAATGGCAGGAGCCGCCGCGAAGGCGATGCTGGGACATCGGTGAGCG
>JAFGWD010000043.1 GCA_016937315.1 Rhodospirillaceae bacterium | reverse complement strand
TCACCGGCTTTCCATCGGCGGGGTGCGGACCCATCTCCTTGGGCGGGTTCTTGGCTGCCGGAGACTGCGCCAGAAGTTCACACGCACGGGGCAAATCAACGGTCAGCACATCATCGTGTGCGGCGAGGGATTTGTAAATCGTGCCGCGCTTGACATAAGGGCCAAAACGGCCCAGTCCGGCTTGTATGATTTCACCGGTTTCGGGGTCTCCACCAAGGTCACGGGGCAGCGCCAGCAGAGCCAGGGCTTGATCCAGGGTGATGTCCATGGGTTCCAGGCCACGCGGCAGGGAAACCCGTTTCGGCTTGATAACTTTGGGTTTTGGTGGCTTCTTGGGAGCCTTCTTCGGGGGCTTGGTCGGATCGGGCGCAGGCGGTTCAACGGTGCGTTCCTCGCCCAATTGTGCATAGGTGCCATAAGGTCCTTTGCGGATGCTGACCACGTCGCCGCTGACCGGGTCGGGGCCGAGGATGCGCGGGCCTTCGATTTCTGGTCCGTCACCATTACCGCCGTTCAAACTCAACGGACGCGTGTAGCGACACTCCGGATAGTGGGAACAGCCGATGAAGGCTCCGTGCTTGCCTAAGCGCAAGCCCAAGCGTCCATCGCCACATTGTGGGCAGGCGCGTGGGTCGCTGCCATCGGCCTTTTCCGGGAAGAAATGAGGCCCCAGGTCGGCGTCCAATTGATCCAGGACGTGGGAAACCCGCAGGTCCTTGGTGGCATCAACGGCGGCGGCAAAGTGCTGCCAAAAGTCGGCCAGAACGGTCTTCCAGGCCAGTTTGCCGTCCGAAATTTCATCCAGTTGGTGTTCTAAGTCGGCGGTAAAGGTGTACTGCACGTACCGGCTGAAATAGTTTTCCAGGAACGCCGTGACGACGCGCCCCCGGTCTTCGGGGATGAAGCGACGGGCATCCAAGCGCACGTAGGAGCGGTCCTGCAAGACTGAGATGATCGAGGCATAGGTGGACGGGCGTCCAATGCCCAGCTCTTCCATCTTTTTCACCAAGCTGGCTTCGGAATAGCGCGGCGGTGGCTGGGTGAAGTGCTGTTCTGGCAGAATATCCTTCAAAGCCAGGATCTGGCCACTTTCCATCGGCGGCAGGCGGCGGTCGCCTTCATCGCCTTTGCCTTCGCTGTCGTCCGTATCCTCGCGATAGACCTTCAAAAATCCGTCAAAGGCGATGATGGAGCCGGTGGCCCGCAAGATGGCCTTAGCCTCTGGTGCGGTGATATCCACTGCCACCTGATCAAGGACGGCGCTTTCCATTTGGCTGGCGATGGTGCGCTTCCAAATCAGATCATAAAGCCGGAATTGTTCACGGCTGAGCAGATGTTCGATGGATGCGGGGGTACGGTTGATATTTGTGGGTCGAATCGCTTCATGCGCTTCCTGGGCATTCTTCGCCTTGGTTTTGTAAACGCGAGGTGCGCCGGGCAGATAAGACTGGCCAAAGTCCCGCGCAATGGCAACACGAGCCGCATCAATGGCTTCCATGGCCATTTGCACGCCATCGGTACGCATATAGGTGATCAAACCGACGGTTTCGCCGCTGAGGTCGATGCCTTCGTAAAGGCGTTGTGCGACCTCCATGGTCTTTTTTGCCGGAAAGTGCAGCTTGCGGGCTGCTTCCTGTTGCAAGGTCGAGGTGGTGAACGGTGGGTAGGGGTGGCGTTTTGCGGTTTTGCGTTCGACCGTGTCGACCGAAAAATGTGCACGCTTTAAGGCCATTTCGACGGCTTGAGCGGCGATTTCTCCGGTGATGGAGAACTTTTCCAGCTTTTCCCCGTTGAAGTGAGTCAAGCGTGCGGAAAAGGGTGCACCTGCGGGGGTTAAGAAGGCCCCGTCAACGGTCCAGTATTCCTCGCTGCGGAAATCTTCGACTTCTTTCTCCCGCTCGCAAATCAGGCGTAGCGCAACCGATTGCACCCGTCCAGCGGAACGGCTGCCGGGCAGTTTGCGCCACAGCACCGGCGATAAGGTAAAGCCGACGAGATAGTCCAAGGCCCGGCGTGCCAGATAGGCCCGCACCAGTTCCTGGTCCACATCACGTGGATTTTCCATCGCTTCAAGGATTGCGCGTTTCGTGATTTCGTTGAAGACGACACGCGAGACAGGCTTGTCCTTCAGCAGATTGCGGCGCGTCAGTTCGTCTTGCACATGCCAAGAAATCGCTTCTCCCTCGCGATCCGGATCGGTTGCGAGAATGAGGCGGTCGGCTTTCTTGACGGCATCGGCAATGGCACGAATGTGCTTTTCACCGTTGGCATCAATTTCCCACTGCATCGCAAAGCCATCACCGGGATCTACCGATCCATCCTTAGGTGGAAGGTCGCGGATGTGCCCGTAACTCGCGATAACAGTGTAGCCTGAGCCAAGATACTTGTTGATGGTCTTGGCTTTGGCCGGGGATTCGACGACGACAACGTCCATTAACACACCAAAACTTAAGGTTGGGTCCAGACCGGCCCCGCAAGGGAAACAGCTTTTTGGGGTGCAATGCAACCCCCAAATCACATGACGAATAAGGGAAACTGCGGATCAATCGCTGTTGTTGCCCTAGGATTCAGGGATCAAGGCGATCATTTGACCCGGTAGTCGCTCAATGCGGCCAGCGAGTTCCAATTCCAGCAGCGCAACGGCCCCCTCGGCAGCAGACAATTGACATTCACGCAGCGCCACGTCAACCGGAAGCGGTGCTGTCGTCAAAGATTCAAGAAGACGGTGGCGGCGAGACACGGTGGTTTCGGAAGGATTTAGGCCTTCGCTGAAGAGGCTGGGCACGGGGTTTTGGCTGTCTTCGCCAAGGCCCGGCAGCAAGGGCTCCGCTACGGTGCGGGATAAACTGGCGATGATATCGTCGGCATTTTCCACCAGCGCCGCGCCGTCTTTGATTAGGCTGTTGGGGCCAGCGGATCGGGGGTCAGAGGGGGACCCCGGTACCGCCAGAACCTCGCGCCCTTGCTCAGAGGCGAGACGTGCGGTGATCAGCGAGCCGCTGCGTGCTGTGGCCTCGACCACGACGGTGGCTTCGGCGAGTCCAGATACGATGCGATTACGACGTGGAAAGTGCCGGGCTTGCGGTTCGGTGCCGGGCGGCATTTCGGAAACGACACAGCCCTGTTCGCGGATAGCTTTGTAAAGTGCGGTGTTTTCGCGGGGGTAGATGACATCTACGCCCCCTGCCAAGACGGCTGCGGTGT
>JAFGWD010000042.1 GCA_016937315.1 Rhodospirillaceae bacterium | reverse complement strand
GTTCCCAGAAATTTTTCGGCGGTCGGGATCGGTATCGGATGCAGATGTGGTGGCGGGATTGGCTGTGACCGGCTATTTTCTGCGGCGACATGTTTTTGACGTTCTGGAGCGCCCGTTCCCCGAGGCCCGAGGCCGTTTGATTGATCGGCTGACGAAGAATGGGGCGGCGCTGAATGAATCGGGTAGGGTAACAGGCTGATGACGACGAAAATTCAGACAATTCAAGATGTGCGAGACGTCCCGTTACGTGAAGCATTAGGCGATCGTTACCTTGCTTATGCCTTATCCACCATTGTTTCGCGTTCCCTACCTGATGTCAGAGATGGCTTGAAGCCCGTTCACCGACGCTTGCTTTACGCCATGCGGCAATTGAAATTGGACCCATCTTCCGGCTTCAAGAAATGTGCGCGTGTCGTTGGTGACGTGATCGGTAAATACCATCCCCATGGCGATTCGGCCGTGTACGAGGCCCTGGTTCGTCTCGCCCAAGACTTTGCGGTGCGCTACCCCTTGATCGAAGGACAGGGAAACTTCGGCAACATCGACGGCGATAACGCTGCGGCGATGCGGTATACCGAATCCCGTCTGACCGCCGTGGCACAAGCCCTGATGGACGGCCTGGACGAAGATTCTGTGGATTTCCGCCAGACCTATGATGGTGAGGATGAGGAACCCATCGTTTTACCCGCCGCTTTTCCTAACCTTCTGGCCAACGGTGCATCTGGGATTGCCGTGGGTATGGCGACCAATATTCCACCGCACAATGCTGCCGAGTTGTGCGAGGCCCTGCGTCATTTGATTGTGCAACCGGACGCCACCGTTGCCGAATTGATGCGTTTTGTTCCAGGACCGGATTTCCCCACCGGAGGCATTCTGGTGGAGGCTGCGGCTTCCATGCAGGATGCCTATGAAACCGGACGCGGTGGGTTTCGCTTGCGTGCTCGTTGGAACGTCGAAAAACTCAGCCATGGTCTGTATCAGATCGTTGTGACCGAAGTGCCTTATCAGGTGCAAAAATCAAAACTGATCGAACGGATTGCTGAATTGATGTCCATGCGGCGGCTGCCGTTGCTGGCGGATGTCCGAGACGAATCGACGGAAGACGTGCGCTTGGTTCTGGAACCCAAAAACCGCACCATCGACGCAGATTTACTGATGGAGCAGTTGTTCAAGGTTACTGATCTGGAGATTCGGTTTTCGTTGAATATGAACGTGCTGGACGCCTCTGGCGTTCCTGCTGTTCTCAATCTGAAGCAAGTTCTTAAACAGTTTCTGGATCATCGGCACGAAGTTCTAGAGCGGCGTTCTCGCCATCGCTTGGGGCGCATTCGCCATCGTTTGGAAGTCCTTGATGGTTTTCTGATTTGTTTTCTTAATCTGGATGAGGTCATTCGGATTATCCGCGAGGAGGACGACCCAAAGGCGACAATGATCGCCACCTTTGGTCTGACAGACATCCAAGCGGAAGCTATTTTGAACATGCGCCTGCGTGCCTTGCGCCGCCTTGAAGAAATGGGCATCCGCAAAGAACACGCTGGCCTGAGTGCCGAAGCAAAAGACCTGGAGTCTCTGCTCTCCGATCCTGGGCTCCGTTGGAAAAAGTTGGATGCGGAGATTGCTGATATTGGGAAACGCTTTGGTCTCGATACGGCTTTGGGTGCCCGGCGCACAGGATTTGGGACTATTACCGACCTTCCTGAGATTTCAGAGGACGCCTTCATAGAGAAAGAACCGATCACCATCGTCCTTTCACAAAAAGGATGGATTCGTGCTCTTAAAGGTCATACGGACGTCAATGGCGAGACCAAGTTCAAGGACGGTGATGAACTGGCCCTGACTTTGACGGCACAAACCACCGATAAAATTCTGTTCTTTGCGGGGAATGGGCGTTTCTACACCCTGCTTGGAGATAAAATTCCCCGTGGTCGCGGCTTTGGTGAGCCTTTGCGTCTACATCTGGACTTGCCGAATGACGCGGATATCGTCGCAATGCGGGTCTATAACAGTGGCAGCAAACTGTTGTTGGCCTCCAGCGCAGGGTATGGCTTTATCGTGGCTGAAGATACGGTGGTAGCGCAAACCCGTAGCGGAAAACAGATTCTCAATCTGGGCGAGGGGGAAACCGCTGTCTTCTGTCGCCCCGTCGATAATGGTGATAGTGTCGTTACGGTTGGCCATAATCGTCGCTTGTTGGTGTTTCCCTTGGCGGAAATTCCAGAAATGACACGTGGACGCGGTGTCATTTTGCAGCGGTTCAGAAATGATGGGTTGTTCAAGGATGGGGCCTTGTCCGACATTCGGGTTTTCACCGCAACCAACGGCTTACAGTGGAAGACCGAGGCTGGCGTGCGTACCATCGCTGATATGGTGCCTTGGCAGGGCAAACGCGCCCAGGTCGGTAAATTGCCGCCACCAGGTTTTCCGCGCAACAATCGTTTTGGGTTCTGAGCCTCTGGAAATGAGTCCAATGTGAGGAAGGGGGCAACGGCAATGTCGGTTTTGTACGCTATGGACTTGTTCGGCACTGCCGTCTTTGCAGTATCTGGCGGGTTAATGGCGGCAAAAAAGCGTTACGACTTGTTTGGCTTTGTCGTGGTCGGTCTGGCTCCCGCGATTGGTGGCGGGACATTGCGGGACATCGCCTTAGGTTCTCTGCCAGCGTTTTGGATCCAGGATGTTAACTATCTGTGGGTTGCCTCGTTGGCTTCTGCCGCAACGTTTTTTCTGGCACGACACATAGAGCGTTATGTGACCGCACTTTTGGTCGCCGATGCTGTGGGGTTGGCTCTATTCACCGTAGTCGGCGCGGAAAGAGCCCTGTTGTTACATGTGCGCCCAGAAATCGCTATGGCCATGGGAGTCATCACAGCCAGTTTCGGAGGCATGATGCGTGACGTTTTGTGCCGAGAGGACCCCTTGATCTTGCGTCGTGAAATTTATGCCACAGCCGCGATTCTGGGCGCTGCCTTGTTCGTTAGCATTGAAATTTTAACGGGAAACCACACGGCAGCTATGGCGATTGGATTTATGGCGACATTGGTTCTGCGATTGGTTGCCATTCGACAAAACCTCTCCCTTCCCACATACCACGACTGATATTTCGACACCCGCCTCCCGTTTTTATGGAGGGCGGCCAAATCAGAGCCCCCATAACGTCCATCAACATGTTGTTATAACTTATAAATTTCTGAGTCTGTCTCTGGATGCGGGGCGAGCGAACAGGCTTTGTGACAAAACCGTCGCAGGGCTTTCACTAAACGTTCACCCCACGTTCAAATGAAAGTAGATAGGTTTCATTCGCTCATTCAATGGGGGCGACATGGAACTGACCACACGACAATCCGAAATTCTACAATGGGTCCGCAATGACGACTTTGTCAGCATTGAGGGCCTTTCAACACATTTCGAAGTCTCCCCCCAAACCATTCGGCGGGACGTTAATCTGCTGAGTGACCGAGGCCTATTGCGCCGTCAACATGGTGGGGTGGGCCTTCCGTCCAGCTTCGAAAACATGGCTTATGAAAGCCGCGAAGTTATGCAGGCGGAAGAAAAGCGCGGCATCGCCAAGGTCGCAGCCAGCTTGATTCCAGATTACGCCTCCTTGTTTATCGGCATTGGGACCACGGCGGCTGAAGTCGCCCGCGCCTTGGTGGATCATGATGGTCTCCGGGTGGTCACCAACAACCTAAACGTTGCCGAACTGTTGTGTCGCAATTCCTCCTTCGAAGTCATTTTGGCTGGTGGCAAGGCCCGCAATCGGGAGCGCGATTTCATTGGTGAAACGGCGATGTCGGTTTTTCGAGATATCCGCACTGATTTTGGCATCTTAGGTGCCGGCGGAATTGATGCCGATGGGGCTTTGCGTGATTTCGACTTCGATGAAGTGCGAATGAGCCGTCTGATTCTGGAAAACTCTAATAAGCCTTTGGTTGTCGCAGACCACACGAAGTTCAATCGCGCCGCAACAGTGCGCTTTGCCGCACTACACGAAATCCACACCCTGATCACCAATGCTCCTGTGTCATCTCGTTTGGCCGACCTTGCCGAGCAGAGCGGCGTAGAGGTGCTGGTTGCAAGGAGAGGGGGGAGATCATGACGACCATTCGTGTGCAAAATATCCACAAACTCTACGGTGAAACAAAAGCCGTTACGGATATCTCCTTCGTTGTGGAAAGTGGTGAATTCCTGGTTCTTCTGGGACCATCTGGATGTGGCAAATCCACCACACTCCGCATGATCGCAGGTTTGGAGGACATCAGCCGAGGACGAATTTTCATCGGTGATC
>JAFGWD010000041.1 GCA_016937315.1 Rhodospirillaceae bacterium | reverse complement strand
GTCTCACCACCGTGGAGCCAACCCCTGCGGGTTTGAGCGATTCGATGATGCAGGCCATACCCACCCCAATCCACTGCCTGCAATGGCATGGTGCCGAGGTCAAATCCCTGCCCGCTGATGGCGTCGTACTGGCCACCAACACCGCTTGTTCGATTCAAGCCGCACGTATCGGCACAAAGGCCTATGGACTTCAATACCATGTTGAGGTCACGGCCTCTACCGTTCCGGAATGGAGCGCCGTACCCGCCTATGCCACGTCTCTCGCCACCACCTTGGGGGAGGACGGGGCCCGGGCGTTCGCCACCGCGACCACTGCCGCCTTACCGAATCTGACGGCTGGCGCACGGATCTTCTGGCAGGCGTATTTGGCAGCCGTTGGACTGCATTGATTTTTCCCATCCAGCCCAAAAAAAGCGGCGACTTCGTTTGAGGAAGCCGCCGTTAGTTTGCCAAGTGCGGATCAACGGCCAAACATGTTGACCAGCACCTCGTCGTCTAAGAAATAGGGGAAAACACGGACGCTACCGGAGCAGCGCCGTCCGGCGCAGATATCCGCGCCGGGGACCAGTTGCACACCAGCCACGAAGCCGCGCACGAAGACCCTCCGTGCCGACCTACGGAAAACAGCGAATCCGAAAAATAGAGAAAACGACAAGCATGTCGCATCGGAACCACCCGCAATCGTGACTTCACCAAACCGTGCGTCACAAACGGTGTCCCGCGCCATGGGCAACTCCCGACCCACGGACATGACGCATGCGGCGGTAGGTCTCCTGGCTCACGGGTCGTCGCCTTTGGTCCTCCTTCCCAGGGGCATGACCCCCAGTGGTTCGTAGACCTCGGCTCGCCGCTTACAGTTGCGGGAACAGCACCGGATTCTCACCGGCTTCCCTCTTGGTCCCCAGTCACGGGGAACCGTCGCATGGGCGGGAGTCTAAACACGACGCCGCGTGAGTCAAGCCGTTTCCCATGTCTCTGGTGAAAATCGGCTTAAGACCCTTCTGCATTTTGCAATTCATTTCGCATAACCAGAGCACCCCGGAGCCCCAGAGCACGGGCAGAAATCCCCCACCATCCACACGATCAAAATATTTTACCATATATATCAAAGCATTAATCAGATAGGGGGCCTAAAGAAAGAAACCCCCGGCGTTCGGCATAGAGATTGCGACGACTCCTCCAGAAAAACAAATTCGGCGGGAGTGAGGAAAAATGAACAGCATCGAACGCGAAGCGCACAAGGCATCAAAACGGCTCGACGATATCTTGTTGGAAGCCCAAATCGCAAAACAGCACCTTTTGTCCAACCAGGCGGCTAACCAAGCCATGGCCGACGCCTCTGGCACATTGAACGCCGGCAGCAAACGAATCGCTGCCGCTTTGGCCAGCATGGCGGAAGGCTCCACTCAAATCACCGCTGCAGCGGCACGGCTGTCTTTCGAGAACGCACGCCTGAAACGATCCAGCAGAGGCATGCGTGCATCCCTCGAACGCTTAAACGAAGCCAAGACGCTTCTTGACCGCCGCGCCCGCGAAGCTCGGGACGTCGCCAACATTGCAGATCGGACAGAAGCCCTGATCAAACAAATTAACGGTTGCATGGAAAGAGGCGAACCGGTTCAGCACCTGCTGGACGAAGGCCAAATCCTGGCCACGGCCCCACGCGCAGAAACGCTACGATGCGCCCCGTAAGCAATAAAGAACTAAGGACCGAGGAGGACATCATGTCCATAAAATCCACATTCAATAATCTCCCCATCGCCAAGAAACTGATCCTCATTTTGGCGGTCAGTTGCCTGGGGTTAACCCTGATGATTGGTGAAAACCTGTGGGACTATCGCCGGACTCTGGTCAGTGAAAAGAAGCAAGAACTGCAAAGCCTCGTCGATACCGCACGTTCTGTGGTGCAGATGAACGAAAAACTCTGGAAAGACGGCAAACTGTCAGAAGACGACGCCAAAGCAGGGGCCATGGCCGACCTTGCTGGCCTGCGCTATGGCGAAGACGGTTATTTCTGGGTTCAAGATCGCAATGCCAAGATGATTATGCACCCGATCAACGCCAAACTGAACGGCACCGATGTTTCCGGCGTTGCTGATCCCACCGGCAAAAAAATCTTCGTGGCCTTCGCCAACGCGGTGAACAACACGGAAAAGGCTGGCTACGTGGAATACCTGTGGCCGGTTCCCGGACGCAAGGATCCCGTGCCAAAGCTGTCCTACATTGCCACCACTGACGCTTGGAACATGATCATCGGCTCGGGCGTTTATATTGACCGTATCGACGCAATGTTCTGGGACAAGGCCCTCCAAATGGGCGCCATCAGCGGCGGCTTGCTGTTGGTCCTGATCGGCTCGACCCTGGTCATTGCCCGTGGCATCTCCGGCCCGGTCAACACCTTGACCCAAAACACCACAGCATTGGCAGAAGGCAACCTGACCCTGACCATCAGCGCCACAGAGCGTCATGACGAAGTCGGCTCCATGGCGCGTGCCCTGAAGGTCTTCCAGACCAATCTGTTGGAAGCCAAAGAGCGCGATGCCCGTGCCCAGGAAGCCCTGGAAACCGAACGTAAGCGCACCCTGCGCGAACTGGCGGACAGCCTGGAATCCGAAATCAGCGGCATCATCGAGACCGTCGGTCGCTCCGCTGAAGCGATGAAGTCCACCGCCAACACCATGTCCACGGCGGCCGAGCAAACCTCGGAACAGACCACGATCGTGGCTTCCGCAGCAACCCAGGCGTCACAGAACGTCCAGAACGTCGCAGCCGCAGCCGAAGAACTCTACAACGCGATTGCGGAAATCTCGCGCCAAGTCTCGCAGTCTTCCGATGTCGCACGGCAAGCCACCATTCGCGTCGAAGAAACCCACGGGAAGGTGATGGCTTTGAGCTCCGCCGCCACGCAAATCGGTGAAGTCGTAACCTTGATCACCGATATCGCGGACCGCACCAACCTGTTAGCCCTGAATGCCACTATCGAGGCCGCACGCGCCGGTGACGCGGGCAAGGGCTTTGCAGTGGTCGCAGGTGAAGTGAAAAGCTTGGCCAATCAGACGGCACGGGCAACCGGCGAGATCAGCGAACAGGTCCGCAAAGTCCAGACGGAAACCCAAGGCGCGGTGGATGCTATCGGTGCGATCACCAAGATCATCCAGGACTTGGATGCCATCTCCGCCACCATCGCGTCCTCTGTTGAGGAACAAGGCGCGGCAACTCAGGAAATCGCCCGTAACGTGCAGGAAGCCTCCAACGGCACCGACG
>JAFGWD010000040.1 GCA_016937315.1 Rhodospirillaceae bacterium | reverse complement strand
GCGCGGCGGCATCGACAAGCATCTGGCCGACTGTCATGACACCGGCACCGCCGGAACCAGTCATGGCCAGTGAGAGTGTATATTCCGTCATGGTTCTCCTGCCGTGGGAGCCTTAGGACACTATTGTTTGTTTTGATGTGTCCTCTACCCTGTTGGAGCCGCCGGTTTTCCCGTGCAGCGGTTTATTGGACGCAGCTCATTGTACGCCGCGTTCGCCCTTTTTGGGATGTTGTTTCTAAACAAGTTTGGAGATCTGTGTCCATGATGGAATCTTTTCGGACGTGATCATTCATTTCGAAAAAAAAGTGCGGTTCCAAGTCTTCCGTTTGCCGGGAAAATCGTCTAGGGTCCGGGCGTGACGTCCCGCATTTCCATGTGGGGGGCGGAAAAAACGACAGTATCCTTTCTCACGTATGCGGTCTCCGCACCATTCTGGACGTTGTGTTATGGCTATGAAGATTACCAAGGACTGCGTGTTTTGTGGGTCCTGCGAAATGGAATGCCCGAACGAGGCGATTTCCCCTGGTAGCGATTCCTATGTGATTGATCCGGCTTTGTGTACGGAGTGCGTTGGGGCTCATGACGAGCCGCAGTGTGTGCTGGTGTGCCCCGGTGATGCGATCCAGCCTGATCCGGATCATGTTGAAACGCCGGAAGCCCTTTTGGCGAAGTACAAGGCGATCCACGCTTAAGGAATGGTTCCGCAGCGTGAAACAAAACAGGGCGCCGAATTTCGGTGCCCTGTTTTGTTTGGGAAGAGCTTCGTGTCGAGAGTCTGTTCCGCTCAAAAGCCCCTCCTTGCGCCACTACGCAGCGAAGAAGCCCGACTCTATTTCGCGAAGGGGTCGCGCAACAGGAAGCTGGGGGTGTGGTCGCCGAAGGCCAACACATTGTCGCCGTGCTGCATTTCTTCGATTTCGTCGGCAGGCTGTGGTGTTCGTCCCTTGCGTCCGTTGCGTCGTCCAGAGGTCTCACGTTCCGCAGATCTGGGGGACGGTGAACGTTCCGTTCGCGCACGCGGTTCGGCTTTTGCTGCGGGGGCTACCGTGATTTCAGGTTTGGTCTCGGCCTCTGTTTGGGATTTGACCGGGGCTTCGATCCCGGTTTCGGTCTTGGGTTCGTTTCGTACCTCGGGCTTGGTTTTTGCCTTGGGTGAACGGCCTCGGCCACCACGGTTGCGGCCACTCGGGGCGACGTCTCCGTCTTTAAGGGGCAGGGTTTCCGTGCCGTCCAGGTGAATTAGGGGAATATCTCGACCGATCAATTTTTGAATGGCGGCGACGTAACGGCCATCTTCCGGTGTAGCAATGGTGAAGGCACAACCTTCGCGCCCGGCACGTCCGGTGCGCCCGATCCTGTGTACGTAGTCTTCGGCGTGACTGGGGACGTCAAAATTGAAGACGTGGGAGACGTCGGCAATGTCCAGACCGCGTGCGGCGACGTCAGAGCACACCAACATCTTGATGTCTCCCTTACGAAAGGCGTCGAGAGTTTCGGTCCGCATGGATTGCGGCATGTCACCATGCAACTGGCCAGCGGAAAAACCGTGTCGTTCCAGCGAACGGTAAACCACGGCAACATCACGTTTGCGATTGCAGAAAATGAATGCGTTGGCGACATCTTGGCTTTTCAACAGGCCGCGCAGGGCGTCGCGTTTGGCGCGGGCCTCGACCACCACGATGCCCTGGGTGACAAGTTCGGCAGGGGATGCGGGGGGGGCAACGCTGACCAGTTTGGGATTTGACAGAAATTTATCGGCTAAGCGTTTGATTTCGGGTGCCATTGTTGCCGAGAACAGGAGTGTCTGACGCAGAGGCGGCAACCAACCGAGAATTTTCTCAACATCGGGAATAAAGCCCATGTCGAGCATACGGTCAGCCTCATCAATCACCAGAACCTTGACGTCTGATAATAGGATGCGTCCGCGTCCGAACAAATCCATCATTCGGCCTGGCGTTGCAATCAGGACATCAACGCCGCGATCCAAGGCGCGTTCCTGGTCGCCGAAGGATTCGCCGCCGATCAGCAGTGCCATAGAGAGCTTATGATACTTTCCGTACTGCTCGAAATTTTCCGATACTTGTGCTGCCAACTCACGGGTTGGGGCCAGGATCAGAGACCTCGGCATGCGGGCGCGGGCGCGGCCATTCGACAAGATGTCGATCATCGGCAAGGTATAAGATGCGGTCTTGCCGGTTCCGGTTTGGGCGATGCCCATAACATCCCGCCCCATCTGGATCAGGCCAATTGCCTGTTCTTGGATTGGGGTGGGTGTGGTGTAGCCCATCTCGGCGATGGCCTTCAGGGTGTTGGGCTCAAGCCCAAGCTCTTCGAACGTCATGTGGTTCGATGTTCCGTTGTCAGGTTGCGCGGAAGCCGACTTTTAGGGGTGTGTGCAAGTTACCTTTAGGAAAACGTGAAGCGCACCACGAAAAAGTTGGCCGATAATCAGGCGGAAATCTCCGAATGTCAACGCGCGACGCACGATAAGACCGTGAATTCCGCAGTAAAATGGCAAAAACATGACACTGTTGTCAAACTGGCTTGAAAATGAGGCGTTTCGCCCCGATTCTTTTGCCCGTCGTTTGTCCACCTCTTAAGGATGCTTTCTCATGCGTATTACGGCTGATCGGTCCTGTCTTGTCATTGTCGATGTTCAAGAGCGTTTGGCCCCGGTGATGGGGAACCCGCGCAAGGTGATTGATGGCGCGTCGCGTCTGGTCGATGCTGCGTCGCGTTTGGAGGTGCCGACCCTGATTTCCGAGCAGTATCCGAAGGGGCTGGGGCCGACCATGATTGATGTGCGCGAAGTCATGCCCGATGAGACGGTTTATGTTTCAAAGGTCTCGTTCTCCTGTCTGGGTGAGCCGGTTTTTGTGGATAAGTTCGAGGCATTGAACCGGCGACAAGTGGTGGTGGCGGGAATCGAACTGCATGTTTGTGTGATGCAGACGGCGCTTGATCTGAAGGCCAAGGGCTATGATGTGTTTGTGGTTGTTGATGCCTGCGGGTCGCGCTTTCCAGAAGATGAAGAGATCGCGAAGTTGCGTTTGACCGCGACGGGAATTCATTTGGTGACCATCGAAATGGTGATTTTCGAATGGTTGGAGCGGTCAGGAACGCCCGCCTTCAAAACCATCACCAAAACGCTGATTCGTTAAGGGAAAGGGTAACAAAGTGATGCGTCAGGAGGTGGTGCTGCTGCCTGGTTTGCTGTGCAACGCAGCGCTGTTCGCGCCGCAAATTGCGGTTCTGTCAGACGTGGCGCGGTGTTGGGTGCCAAGTTTGGTGGCGGATAGTGTCGGAGACATGGCGGCGGCTGTCTTAGGTGAAGCGCCGGATCGTTTTGCTTTGGCTGGGCTGTCCATGGGGGGGTATGTCGCGCAGGAGATCTTACGTCGGGCACCGGAGCGGGTAACGCGTGTGGCCTTGATTTCCACCACCGCACGGGCTGATGCGCCGGAACAAAGTGCGATGCGTCGCGATTATGTGACCCTGGCGTCGGAGGGACGTTTTACGCCGGTGACGGAACGGTTGTTGCCGCGCTTGCTTTCGTCGGGACGACGCACGGATCGTGATTTGATACGTGCCATCACCGAAATGGCCTGGAGCATAGGGAAAGAAGTCTTCATCCGGCAACAGACCGCAATTATCAATCGTCCTGACGGACTGAACGATTTGCGGCAGATCGCGGTGCCAACGGCGTTGATTTGTGGTGATGCCGATGAACTGACACCCCCAGACCGCCACCGAGAAATGGCGGAACGCATTCCTGGCTCGGTGTTAACCATTATTCCCGCATGCGGACACCTGGCGACGTTAGAAGCACCGGAGGCGGTCTCTGCGGCCTTGCGGGCGTGGCTGGCGGCTTAGATTCAGCCGGTTTCTATGGGGGTGATCGGTTCGTTCTGTTCAGGAAGCGGTTCTTTGCATTCCAGCACCCAGATGTCATAGACCGGGTGATCCATGGCGGACACTGCGGGGCTGGAGGCAAACATCCAACCCCGGAAGACGTCGGCAGGGGGCTGGTTGGGTTTGATGTCAGTGATGTCCAGGAAGGCCGCGCTTTCCGGGGGGTCTTCCGGGGGGCGGGTTCGGCATGCCCGCACGATAATCGCCAGAGAGCCAAAGCGTACGGTGTCCCCAACCACGGCAGTGATCGTGGTGATGCGCCCGGTGATTTTATCCAGGCCACGCAGCATGGCGAGGCGGGTGTCGATGTTGGTGGCTGCGTTCAGGCGCATGGAGGGGACGACCAGGGCGGTGGCGCAGAGGATACAGCCCAGTAGGCGGCGCAGGTTCACGGTTTTGTGTCCTCGCTGCCGGTGGCGAGGAAAATAAACTCGCCCACCGTGTCTTCCAAGGATTTGAAATCGCGGGTGTTCTTTAAGGTGTCCCCACCTTTGAGGTGCTCGGTCATGCTGCCGGGTTCCAAGCGGATGTATTTGTCGCCCATCAAACCTTGTGTTGCGATTGAGGCTGCGGTGTCTACTGGGAGGTGAAGGTCGGGGCGGATGCTGAACGTGAGGGAGGCTTCGTAAGTGTCTTGGTCAAGACGCTGGTCGATCACCGAACCGACCTTGATTCCGCTGATCCGCACATCGCTGCCGACCCGTAGGCCACCCACTTTCAGGAAATTGGCCTTGATGTGATAGCCATTGACTTCGCGGACTTGTGCGGAGGTATAGGCGAACACCAGGAAATACCCGGCGACCAGAAGGACCACTGCGCCCATGATGCTTTCCATGATTTGTTTACGCACCATCGTCAGTTTCCTTCATTGAGCGGCAGCAGCAGAGTGGGAATGGTTTCTCCCGTGGAGGGGGGAGGCAACGGATCGGGGGGGGGAGCCAATGCCTCGGCGCATTTCATTTTTTGCGATTTGGCCATAGCGACAAGGCGTTCCAGCAGGTCTTCAACCACCAGGGCGTCCTGGGTGAAGGCGAGCGTGTCGCCATCGACAAGCGTCTCCATTGTGCCACCCGGTTCGATTTCAATGTATTTTCCGCCGAACAGGCCATCCGTATGGATTACGGCGGCGGAATCGGCGGGAATGCGGATGCCGTCATTCATACGCAAAGTCGCCTGCGATTGAAAATTCGCACGCAATTCCATGTTGCTGACGACTCCGACGTCGATTCCAGACAAACGCACCGGTGCGCCTTCCATCAGCCCATCGCTGCGGTGAAATCCGGCATACAGGGCAAATCCGCTCTGGGATTCTGGATTTGCCTCGCGGCCATGGACATAGGCAAGGATGACTGCGCCCAACAGGCAGACCAAGGCTCCTAGACCTATATCCTCGCGTTCGCCGAAATGCATGTCGGTCTCCTTCGCGTGCCGACCACTCAGGACGGACGCCAGGGCTCGTAGTCGCCCGTTGCCTTATTGCGTCGTCCGCCGCGCCGGGCGTGTCCGGCTGGGAACGAGGCGTATTTGGTTCCCGTCAGGTTGGGGCGATGTGGCTTCTGCCAAGTATAACGGACCCCTTCTAGTGGGGCATCGGTGGTGTGATGCAGCCAAGCATGCCATTCCGCCGGGATTTTGGAGGCTTCTGGCTTGCCATTGAACATGGCCCAGCGGCGTTCGCGTTGTCCGCGAAGGGTTTTGCGGGCGCGGAAGTAGCGATTGCCGAAGGAATCGGCACCGACGAATTCACCGTGCAGCCATGTATAAAGACGTGTGCCCAAGTCCATGTGTTTCGTCTCCTCAAAGCCGACGGATCGCACAATTGTTTCCAGCAAACCGGGACTATGCCACTGGTGGAGCTGTTCGTAAAGGTGCTCACCGTTGCTGCCAGGTGCCGAGGCCTCTCATGCATAGAGGTGAGGGGGATGGGGGCGACGAGTCTTCGAGGTGAGGTGCCAGTCGCGCCGATGCTCGTGGGGAGAGAAACATCGGGCGAAAAATACCGCGTTTCATGTCGGCGCGACTGGGGTCTTTCAACGGGGAAGGGGCCACCATGTTCCTTCCTGCCGTTGCCATGGTGTGTGGGCGGCCCGGGGGGTCAAAACCGGGACGCCGTTCCGTGCTTTTGCTGTGTTTGGCGCGAGATCGGAACCTGACCAAAATGTGGGCATGGGGCGAGAAAGGGAAATTGTATTTTTGCATTCAGTTATTTGTTTAGTAAATAAGTGGTGCGGGCGCGAGGTGCTCCGTCAATTGGGAGGAGAGAAGGGGGATGGATCTTCCGCAACTGCGTAGCTTTGTGGCACTTGCCGAGTGTCTGCATTTTAGCCGTGCGGCGGAGCGCGTGCACTTGAGCCAGCCGGCGCTGAGCCTTCAGATTCGTGGGTTGGAGTCGGACCTGGGGGTTCGTCTGTTTGAGCGCAATCGCCGCAAGACTGAGTTAACGTCTGCAGGGCTGGTGTTTCGCGATGATGTTGTTGGTGTCCTTGCAGCGATTGAGCGAGCGGTCAGTCGTGCGCGACAGGCAGATCAAGGGAAGCTCGGGTGCCTGCGAATCGGCTTTATCTCGACCGCAGCCTCTGCGATTGTGCCGCCATTGGTGACCGCCTTTCGCCGGGAGTATCCCTTAGTCGAGTTGGAAATGCGCCATGCCTTGACCGCCGAACAGATTGCCATGCTGGAGAGTCGGGTCATTGATATCGGATTTTTCCGTGTGCCCGCAGTCCCTGGGCGTGGCATGAAAACGGTGGTGATGCATCGCGAGCCGTTCAGATTGTTTCTGCCGGAAGGTCATCTTTTGTCTGTGGACGGCCCGGCGGGACTGGAGGATTTGGATGGCCAAGATGTGTTGATCTATGCCCGCAGAAATGCGCCAGGTTTTCATGATTTCTTGATGCAGGCGATTCACGAATCCGGGGCGATTCCCGCCGTTCTCCATGAAGCCAACGACATGTATACATTGATGTCCTTGGTTTCTGCCGGACTTGGTGTGGCTGTTGCACCAACGTCGGTTGGCAATTATGGCTTGCCAAATGTGGTTTCTCGTGAAATCCGGAATATGCCGCCTTCGGAGGTGGTGATGGCCTATCGCGAAGATGATCATCACCCGGTGATACGGGCCTTCATTGATCTGGCGATGACGGTAAAGGCAGATTTTTCCTGAGATATGCATCCACTTTTTTCGGGCGAAACACGGGTTGCGCGGAGTCGCAACCTACATCCCATTGTGTGTGGTGACCGCCGTCACACTAAATGTTGAAATTTGAGTTGCACGTCCCTTGGGGTCGCAGTACCTTGTGTCTCGGCCGCTGGTCACCACCAAATGTGGGGCTTTGGCGGCGTGAGTCCCCCTTGTGCAGATGGCGCAGTGTGGCTGGACAGTGTTGCTCGATGAAATGGAAATGAGGGTTTAGCGCGGCTGCATTTTCGCGTGCCTTTGTTTCCCTGGTGTTTTCTTTTTCGCGGATCGCGACCGTTAGCGGGGCGCCGCCGGATTATTTTTAAGGGACGTGCAGACCATGCGGATCGACCGGCATTTCACGAAGGACGGGGTTTCTCCTTACGCGTCTATCGACTTTCGCTATACCAGCAGCGAAATTCGCAAGCCCGACGGCTCCATTGTGTTCAGCCTTCAAGACATCGAGGTGCCGACCGATTGGTCGCAGGTGGCTTGCGATATTCTGGCGCAGAAGTACTTCCGTAAAGCCGGTGTGCCGGTGGCTTTGAAGCGTGTTGAAGAAACAGATGTGCCTGCATGGTTGTGGCGTTCCGAGCCGGACCTTTCCGTCAGTACGGAAGCCGTGTCGGAAACCAAGGCGACGCAGGTTTTTGATCGTATGGCTGGAACTTGGACCTATTGGGGTTGGAAGGGCGGATATTTTGATGCCGAGTCCGACGCCCGCGCCTATTTCGACGAAATGCGCTATATGTTGTGCCGTCAAATGTCCGCCCCGAACTCGCCGCAGTGGTTCAACACCGGCATGCATTGGGCCTATGGCATTGATGGTCCGTCGCAAGGGCATTACTACGTCGATTTCAAGAGCGGCAAACTGGTGCGTTCCAATTCCGCCTATGAACATCCGCAGCCGCATGCCTGCTTCATTCAGTCGGTTTCCGATGATCTGGTGAACGATGGCGGCATTATGGATTTGTGGATGCGTGAGGCGCGTCTGTTCAAGTATGGCTCCGGCACGGGCACCAATTTCTCGTCCTTGCGTGCCGAGGGAGAAAACCTGTCGGGTGGCGGTCGGTCGTCGGGCATGATGAGCTTCTTAAAAATCGGGGATCGGTCGGCTGGTGCCATTAAGTCGGGTGGTACGACGCGTCGTGCGGCAAAGATGGTGATTGTTGATATTGATCATCCCGATATTGAAACCTTCATCAATTGGAAGGTTCATGAAGAACAGAAGGTTGGATGTCTGGTCACGGGCTCCACTCTCATCAATCAGCACCTGAACGCCGCTATGAAAGCGACTCGCGAATGGGACGGAGCCACCACGGATGCGGCGCGTTTTGATCCCCGCAAGAATGTCGCTCTGAAAAAGGCGATTCTGGCCGCACGTCGTGTCGCAGTGCCGGAAAACTTCATCCAGCGGGCAATTCAGTTCGCGCAGCAGGGCTTTACCGAAATTGAAGTGCCGGTTTACGACACCGACTTCGATAATGAAGGCTATGCCAGTGCTTCCGGCCAGAACTCCAACAATACGGTGCGGGTGACGGATGATGTCCTGACAGCGGTTGCTCAGGATAGTGACTGGACCCTGATTCGCCGCACCGATGGCAAACCCGCACGGTCGGTTAAGGCCCGTGATCTGTGGTCGCAGATTGGTTATGCCGCGTGGTCGTGCGCTGATCCTGGTTTGCAATTCGATACCACCATCAATGCTTGGCATACGTGTCCGCAGTCGGGGCGCATCAATGCTTCGAATCCGTGTTCGGAATATATGTTCCTGGACGATACCGCGTGTAACTTGGCGTCTCTCAATCTGTTGGGGTTCCGTCAGGAAGATGGCAGCTTTGACGTTCCGGGCTTTACCCACGCGGTACGGCTGTGGACCATGACCCTGGAAATCTCGGTGTTGATGGCGCAGTTCCCGTCCAAGGAAATTGCCAAGCGCTCCTATGAGTTTCGGACGTTGGGTTTGGGATATGCCAACATTGGCGGTCTGTTGATGGCGTCCGGTTTGTCCTATGACAGTGATGCGGGCCGTGCCTTGTGCGCCGCGATTACTGGCCTTCTGACCGGTGAATCGTATCGGACGTCCGCCGAAATGGCTGAGGAAATGGGTGCTTTTCCGGGCTATGCGAAAAATGCCAAGGATATGCTGCGGGTGATTCGCAATCATCGGCGTGCGGCTCATGGCGAGACTCATGGCTATGAAGGCCTGAACGTCATGCCGGTGCCGATGGATGCGCGTCATTGTCCGCAGGCCGATATTGTCACAGCGGCCCGCGCCGCCTGGGATGCGGCGTTGGCGCTGGGCGAAACCGCCGGCTTCCGCAATGCACAGGTTTCGGTTCTGGCCCCGACGGGCACGATTGGTCTGGTCATGGATTGTGACACCACAGGAATCGAGCCGGACTTCGCCTTGGTCAAATACAAGAAGCTGGTGGGTGGCGGATATTTCAAAATCATCAACCGCTTGGTTCCCGAGGCCCTGAACTCTCTGGGGTATTCAGAGGTCGAAACCGAGGCGATGATGCGGTTCGCCCTGGGCCATGGCACCCTGAATGGTGCGCCAGCCATCAATCACGTGTCTCTGAAGGCCAAGGGCTTCACAGACGTTGCGTTGATGAAGTTGGAAGAAAACCTCGGGAATTGCTTCGATATCAAATACGCCTTTAATGCCTATACCTTGGGCATGGATTTTGCTCGCGATCAGCTGGGATTTACTGACCTCCAGATCAACGACATGACCTTTAACATGTTGGAAGCCTTGGGCTTTACGGCGCAGGAAATTGATCTTGCCAATACCTTCGTGTGCGGTGCGGGGACCCTGGAGGGGGCGCCGGGCTTGAAGGATGAGCACCTTTCCGTATTCGATTGCGCTAGCCCATGTGGCCGTACCGGCACCCGTTATTTGTCGGCGGACGCGCATATCCAGATGATGGCAGCGGCACAGCCGTTTATTTCTGGCGCAATTTCCAAGACCATCAACATGCCGAATTCGGCAACGGCGGAAGATTGCACCGCCGCGTACCTGAACAGCTGGATGCTGGGGATCAAGGCCAACGCACTTTACCGTGATGGTTCGAAGCTCTGCCAGCCGTTGTCGGCATCGTTCGGAGACGACTTAATCGACGATCTGGCCGACGAGCCGGTGACGAAGCAGGCGACAGTCATCGCCGAACGTATCGTCGAAAAGGTCGTTGAGAAGATTGTTGCGTTCGATCCAACCCGTAAGGCGTTGCCGACCCGGCGTAAGGGCTATACGCAAAAAGCGATGGTCGGCGGGCACAAGGTTTACTTGCGTACCGGTGAATATGATGACGGCCACTTGGGCGAGATTTTCATTGATATGCACAAGGAAGGTGCGGCCTTCCGCAGTTTGATGAACAACTTTGCCATCGCGGTTTCCATCGGTTTGCAATATGGCGTTCCGCTGGAGGAATTTGTCGAGGCTTATACCTTCACCCGCTTTGAACCGTCGGGCATGGTGGAAGGCAATGATGCCATCAAGATGGCGACCTCTATCCTTGACTACCTGTTCCGTGAGTTGGCGATCTCCTACCTGGGCCGCAATGATCTGGCGCATGTTAGTCCCGAAGATCTGCGTCATGACACCCTGGGTAAGGGGGAAGCGCAGGCCGATTTGGAGAAAGCCGCAGAAAAGGTAGTGGAAGCCTATGCTTCGTCGGGTTATGTGCGGGGCAATTTCCGCGTCTTTGACGGTGGGGTTTTGCAGGCGACGGGGACTGATGGATTGACGGCGATGGTTCCGACCATGCAGACATCTGCCGCTGCTGTGACGTCTGGCGCGGTGACTGGTGGGGCTTCGGTGACAGTCAGTGCGTCGTCTTCCGGTACGTCCACCCGTATGGCACAGATTCAACAGGCGCGAATGAAGGGCTATGAAGGGGATAGTTGTCCTGAGTGTGGTAACTTTACCTTGGTTCGCAATGGAACCTGTATGAAGTGCGATACCTGTGGTTCGACCACCGGCTGTTCATAAAGGGCCTGAGTATTATATGAAGCGCAGCATAACTTGGCCTAGCGCAGCATAATCCGCCGCAAACGCAGCCCAAACCTGCCGCTCTCCCACACGGAGCGGCAGGTTTTTCATTTGGGAGGGGTTTTGGAGGTGTGCCTCAGCCGACTGAGCGACGTCGTTGTGGCGGCTTTGCGCCCCTTACCAGCCATTCGCCATAGCGTTCAATGCCGCGATGCAGGACACCGAAAAGTTGGTGTACTTGGCCATCCGGAATTTCGAGAAAACCGCAGGGCTGTCCGGGAATGTGTAGCGTCCCACAGTCAATCCGCTATCATGTTCGCTGAGGGGTTTACCGCGTGATACGGGCATGGATCCAAAGCCGGTATAGAATAAAGCGGACACTCTGCCCGCCAAGAATCAGCATAAGGACTTTGGCATGGCCAAGGTGCCCACCAATAAGTTTTCAGCCAGCGAGCAGGGGCTGGGATATATCTACCAAGCACGTCTCGCGCTGTCGCAACTGCTTCAGTTGCCTGAAGACACTGCTATCTTTCTAGAAAAGGACGACGACCTCGACTTTATCGACGGCAGCGGTGGCAAGTCACTGGCCTCACTCAAACACAAGGCGATTGGCGATAGGTTGACCGACCTGTCGACCGATTTCTGGAAATCCGTAAATATCTGGCTGGTGCGGTACAAGCGGGATGGCCGCGCTGCATCGAACATGCGGTTCTTCCTGTTCACCACTGGCACGGTGTCCCCAGGCTCGTTTCTTAGCCTTCTTCTCCCCGATCAGTCTAACGCCTCCCGCGATGCGGAAACGCTCACCAAACGGGCCGATGCGGCGCTTGCCGAATCAAAATCGAAACTCATCGTGCCGATAGCCACGGCGTTCAACGAACTAAGTGAGCCCGAAAAGCAGGATTTTCTCTTGCGCATCCTGATTCTCGAAGGCAGCCCACGCATAGACGACATCCCCGCGCTCATCAGAAACAAGTACATGCGGTCCATCCGGCGCGAGCATCGTGAGTTTGTTTTTGAGCGGCTTGAGGGCTGGTGGACCGATGCCGTGATCAAGCATTTGGCCGGCGCCAGGCCGGAAGGGATCTTCGGCTACGAAGTGTCGGACAAGCTCTCGAACTTCGCTGAGGAATACAAGGCGGACAACCTGCCTATCACCTTTCGCGGAAAGCTGCCCGCCGACGAGATTGACACTGATACAGATCCGCGCCTGTTCGTGACACAACTGCGTGAGATCGGTATTTCCTCCAATCGGATCAGGAGCGCGATTCTGGATTATTACCGAGCGTTCGAACAACGATCGGCATGGGCGCGCGAAAACCTGCTTGTGTTGGGGGAAGTCGAGGAATACGAAGATCGGCTCATTGATGAGTGGGGCCGCTATAAGGACGTCGCCTTCGAGAAGCTGAAGGACGATAGTGCGGAAGAAGCTCTGTGCGAAGCTGGCACGACCCTCTACAACTGGGCGGAATTTGAGACTGGGAAGATCGAATCTCTACGCATTCGCGCACGAGTGACGGAACCCTATGTTCTTCGCGGCAGCTTCCACATCCTGGCGGATTCCATCCCAAACCCCAAGGTCTACTGGCACCCAAGATTCCTCGCCCGCCTTGGCAAGGTCCTGGAGGTGGCCTCATGAAGCGATGGGATCAGCGGCCCTTTGAAATTCGGAACCTGTTCAATCCTGCATTCTGCGGTTTGGTCTTGTTCCGCGCCCTTCACGGCTACGAGGAAGCAGACGCTCGCGGCATGCCATTCTCGCTTTCGCTGCTTGTGCTGCCCCTTTGCCTGCATAAGGATACGCGTGAGGTGATCGCCAGCAGTCCACGCAGCTACCTGCTCAAGACCGCAGAGACAAACCAGAAAATCATGGTGGGCTTCGCCGACCGGGTTACGCAAATGCTGCCGTATGCCTTCGAGGGGTTCGGTCTGCTGATGGAAAGGGGCTGCATTGCCGTCGCGGACGACGGTCGCATCCAGACCGTACCCAAAAAGGTCCGCAAGCACGTTGATGGAACCGCCGAAACCTTCGCCTGCCAGAAAGTGGCGCGGATCGTCGGAAAGGAATTTGCACGCATCGCCGACCGGGCGACCGTTTATACGACTTTCGGGATTCGGCCATGAAGATCATATCCATCCACATCTACAGCCATGACGGCCAGCGCCGTGATCTCCGGTTCAAGGTGGACGGTCTTAACGTCATCACCGGCCGTTCCTCCACCGGCAAGTCTGCACTCTCCGAGATCATCGAATACTGCATGGGACGCTCGTCGTTCAACGTCCCGGAAGGCATCATCCGTGACAAAGTGTCCTGGTTCGCCGTGATCTACCAGTTCGAGAAAGAACAGGTTCTGATTGCCAAGCCGACCCCGCCCAGCGGTGGCGCCAGTTGCAGCACGGCAATGTTGCGAAGGGGTACCCAATTGCAGGTGCCCGAGTTCAAGGATCTGGCGGTCAACACTGATGATGACGGCATTGTCGAACTGCTGTCGCGCTTGCTTGGCATTCCCGAGAACCGCACCGAAGTCGCGCTTGAGCATAGCCGAGATAGCTACGACGCGAACGTTAAACACACGTTCTACTACCTGTTCCAAAAGCAGGGGCTGGTCGCTAACAAGGATCAACTTTTCTATCGCCAGAACGAACAGTTTCAACCGCAGGCGATCCGCGATACGTTGCCAATCTTGCTTGGCGTTTCCTCCCAGGATCGCTACGAGCTAGAATCCAAGCTACGCTTAGCGCAGCGCGATCTGAGGATCAGCAACAAGAAGCTGGAGCAGGCGCGCCACGCCATTGACACGTCGCATGAACAGGCTATCGGCCTCTACTCGGAAGCCAAGACGGTCGGGGTCATCGGCAACACCGACGAGAACCCGAATGCCGATGGGATCATTGATGCATTGAGGTTGGCGCTGTCGTGGAAGCCCGAAACCGTGCCAGACGACGACGGCAGCCGG
>JAFGWD010000039.1 GCA_016937315.1 Rhodospirillaceae bacterium | reverse complement strand
CTTCCATGGGTGGCATGGCCACTTTGATCGGTACGCCGCCGAATGCGGTGATGGCCGGCCAGGTGATGCAGATGACCGGAACCCCGGTTCCGTTCGCCAACTTCATGTTGGTTGGTGCTCCGGCGGGTATTGCCTTGTTGGCGATTTCCTGGTGGACCCTGCCGATGTTCTTCCCGATCAAGGCGTTGGACCTGTCCCACGCTGGTGAAATCGTCGATGAAGAGCTGGAAAACCTTGGCCCGATGAGCAAGGGCGAAACCTTGACCACCATCCTGTTCGTTTGTACGGCGATGGCCTGGATTCTGCGTCCGCAGTTGGTCAGCCTTTTGCCGACGGTCTCGGTTGGCGACAAGATGGTTCCCCTGAAGAAGTTCATCACCGATTCGACGATCGGTATGACGGCTCTGCTGCTCTGTTTCATCATTCCGGTGGATTTCAAGAAGGGTCGTATGGTCCTGGATACCTCCTTGTTCACCAAGGGGATTCCGTGGGATGCCATTCTGCTGTTCGGTGGCGGGTTTGCGCTCGGCGGTGCCTTGGCTAAGGCCGGTGTGACCACCTACGTTGCGGAACAGATGAAGGGTCTGGCGGGCATGAGCTCGATCATCGTGATCACGATTCTGGCGCTGGTCTCCATGCTGCTGACGCAGATGACCTCCAACACCGCTGTGGCTGCGACCTTCGTGCCGTTGGCAATCTCTATCGCTCAAGGTCTCGGTGTTTCGCCGCTGATCATGGCGATCCCGGTTGCCTTGGGTGCGTCTCTCGCCTTCTCGCTGCCGGTGGCGACGCCGCCTAATGCGATTGTGTTTGGCTCTGGCTTGATCCGTGTCCCTGACATGTTCAAGTCCGGCATGACCTACAACCTCATTGGTATCGTGCTGTCGGTTGCTTGCATGTACGTGATGATGCCAATCGCTTTCGGCGTGAAGCTCTAAAACGCTGTCTCGGCGGCTCAAAAGAGCCGCCGACCACACAAAAAAACCAGCCGTTTTACGGCTGGTTTTTTGCCTCCACAGCGTAGGGCCTCAGACGTCCAGATCGAACATTGGCTCGTCCCGCCCCAAGACTTCCTCAAATCCAAAGTCGGCAAAAGTTCGCACCATATGTGGCGGCAACGGAGCCTCCACCCGCAAGACTCCACCCGCCGGATGTGCAATCACAATGGCACGCGCATGCAAATGCAACGTCTTAATACGGGTCACACCGTCGGCCTCCGGAAGAAAAGCCGTGCGTCCACCATACTTGCCGTCACCAAGAATCGGCGTGCCTATATGGGCCATATGCGCCCGCAGTTGGTGAGTCCGCCCGGTGCGCGGCATCATCGCCACCCACGCAGCACGCTTACGCACCTGATCCACCACACGGAAATCGGTAACCGCCGACTTCCCCTCATCATCATCCACTGCGATTTTGTCCACGCCTCCATGGTGAACCTTAGCCAATGGGGCTCGGATACGCCCCTCCATCGGCTGCGGCACGCCCGCGACAATTCCCCAATACAGTTTTTGCGTCCGACGCTCGCGAAACGCCGCCGTCAAGGCTGCGGCAGCGGCGCGAGTCCGTGCCAACACCAAAACCCCCGACGTATCCTTGTCCAAGCGATGCACCAAACGCGGACGATCCGCCGCACCAAAGCGCAACGCATCCAACAAAGCATCCACATGCACCGCTGTGTCCGTCCCCCCCTGAACCGCCATTCCTGACGGCTTATTGAGAACCAAAACCTGTGCATCCTTGTGCAGAATACGCGCCTGAAGATCCGCAATCAGGGACTCGGAAACAGCGGGAGGCGGTGCCTTCACGGTTTCACGCGGTTGCGACGGAAACGGTGGCACCCGCACGGTCTGCCCCGTCACCACACGGTCCCCGGCCTTAACACGTTTTCCGTCCAAACGGACTTGGCCGGTGCGGAACAGCTTTTCCATGCGTCCACGCCCGCAATCTGGTACATGCCGTGCGAACCAGCGATCCAGGCGCATGCCGTCATCGTCGGCGCCCACGGTCAGCATCCGCACACCGGAGACTGGCTTATCGTCCTGCATCGTCATCGCTTTTATCCTAGAAAACATCCGGGGAACCGCCCCATCCGGCCATTAAGCCACGATCACCTGGCGAACCAGATAAATCGCCACAAACAACGTCGCGAGACCGGCCAGCACACTGCCCGCGACATAAAAGAAAGCCGTAGCCAAATCACCGCGTTGGATCAAGGCCGCTGCATCCAGAGAAAACGACGAAAAGGTCGTAAACCCACCCAAAACACCAATCGCGACAAAGGCTCGAAACTCCTGACCAACCGAAATCATCGACAGACACCGCGCAACGCTGCCAACAGCACCACCACTGGCCACCGCCAGAACCATGAACCAAGTCACTGGGGATCCTCTCCGTCCGTCAGTTTTTTCTCCGCTCGCAGACGGTTCCAATACGCCAAGCGTTTCCCGATATCGCGCTCGAAGCCACGTTCGACCGGACGATAGAAGGTCTCACGAGGCATACCGTCCGGAAAATAGTTCTGCCCAGAGAAGCCATCCGCCGTATCCGGGTCATACTGGTATCCAGAGCCGTAGCCCAACGTTTTCATCATCTTCGTCGGCGCGTTCAGAATATGCATCGGCGGGGTCAGAGACCCGGTTTTGCGTGCCGCCTGAGCCGCTGCCTTATGCGCCTTATAGGCTCCTACTGATTTCGGTGCAGTGCCCAGATAGATAACCAAATAGGAAAGCGCCAAATCCCCTTCTGGAGAGCCCAGACGATCAAAAGCCTCCCACGTCGCAATGGCCTGTGTCAAAGCCGCAGGATCGGCGAGACCGATGTCCTCCACCGCAAAACGTGTCAAGCGGCGCAGAATATAAGCCGGGTCTTCCCCCCCATCCAACATCCGCGCCAACCAATACAGCGCGGCATCGGTATCGGAGCCCCGCAAGGATTTGTGCAAGGCCGAAATCAGGTTGTAGTGCCCTTCCCCGGACTTATCGAAGACCGGAGCACGGCGTTGGACCACACGGGCCAGATCACCGGGAGAAAACACTTCCCCCTCCGCCGCCATACTGACCACCGCCTCGACCATATTCAACAGCATACGGCCATCACCATCGGCCATCGCCTTCAAGGCGTCCCGAGCCTCTGCATCCACCGGTAAGTTGTGGCCCAGGTCGGCCTCCGCACGCATCAATAAGGCGTCCAGCGCCGCATCATCCAAGCGCTTCAAGACGATCACCTGACATCGCGACATCAAGGCGGCGTTCAGCTCAAAGGACGGATTCTCTGTAGTCGCACCGACCAGAACCACCGTGCCATCTTCAACATAGGGCAGGAAACCATCCTGCTGCGCTTTGTTGAAACGATGAATTTCATCAACGAATAACAACGTGCCACGCCCCTTGGCTTGGCGCTCCAGCTTTGCCGCCTCAAAGACCTTACGCAGATCCGCAACGCCCGAAAACACCGCCGACAGCGGACGAAAGGATAAGTCGGTATGCGCCGCCAAGGCCCGCGCCAAGGTGGTCTTTCCACACCCCGGCGGCCCCCACAGAATCATCGAGGGCACGCGCCCCTGGGCAATCTGCCGCCCCAGCGGTCCCTCTGGCCCAAGGACATGATCTTGTCCGAGAATATCGTCCACGGTTTGTGGCCGCAAACGGTCGGCCAACGGATGCGGTGCCGCCCGCGCCTCCGATTCCGTCCCGTGATCAAACAATCCCTCGGTCATATTTTCGTCCTCAGTCGACCTTCACCGACAGACGTTCGCCATTGCGGTCAATATCCACCCGCCAGCCATTGGACGTCCTTTTCATCGCCTTCACTACCGCGCTGACGGTGTCAACAGCGCGACGATTGATGGACACAATACGATCTCCGGAGCGGAACCCCAAGCGTGCAGCAATCGAACCGCGCTTCACCTTTAAGACCACCACACCACCCTTCCCCAAGGGCAGTCCGCTTTCCTCCGCCAACGCCGGATTGAGGTTCGCAATTTCACCCCCGCTCAAAGGAACCCGACCACTGATGATCGTGACATCTCGCGAGGGGGTTTCCGGCGGCTCAATCAAAACGGCGGTTAAGGTTTCCCTCTGTCCTTGACGCAATACGGAAAGGGTCGCCTTCCCTCCAACCGGAATGGTCGCCAAACGGTAACGCAGGGCAGCAACATCCGCGACCTCGCGTGCATTCACGGCCAGCACAATATCACCACTCTTTAACCCTGCACGCGCAGCCGGGCCGCCCGGAAAGACTTCACCAATAATCGCGCCAAAGGGATGATCCAGCCCCAAACTATCGGCTACCTCCGAGGTCACGGTCTCACCGTTGGCACCGAACCAAGACCGAATGGCATGCCCGTGGCTCAGGATGCTGCGGCTCACCACCTCCACCATCTGACTGGGAATGGCAAACCCGATGCCAATGCTGCCCGCACCATTACGGCTGTAAATCGCCGAATTGATGCCGACCAAGCGCCCTTTCATATCAATCAAGGCACCCCCAGAGTTGCCAGGATTGATGGCTGCATCGGTCTGGATAAAGAAGCCATAGTCGGCAACCCCAACCGAGGTCCGCGCCAACGCAGAGACGATTCCCGAAGTCACCGTCTGATTGAGACCAAAGGGATTACCAATCGCTAAGACCAAGTCCCCGACTTCTAACGAATCCGCATCGCCAAAACGCAAAAACGGCAATTTTTGGCTTTTGGGGTCAATTTTTAAGACCGCCAGATCGGTCTTTGGGTCACGGCCAACCAAAGTCGCCGGGAACTCGCGACGATCCGCCAGCACCACGGTGATCTCATCGGCACCATCAACCACATGATTGTTGGTCACGATAACGCCGGAAGCACCGACAATGACACCAGACCCCAGGGCACGCTCCACCCGTTCGCGCGGCACAGACTGTCCAAAACCAAACTGATCGCCGAAAAACTGGCGCAGAAAGGGATCGTCCATAAACGGATTCACCCGCTGGCGCACCGTCACCACTTTGCGGGTATAGATATTGACCACTGCGGGTGCCGCCGCCTTGACCAAGGGCGCAAAGGACATCTGCATCTCGACCCGACTCGACGGCACCATGGTTTGCGCGTCCGCCACCGGAACCGCAAACACAATTGCAAGAACCACTGCGCTGATCGTCTCACGCCATCTGTTCAGCATCGTCACCACCATCCTGTCTGGATCTCAAAAAACGACAAAGGCGACCCAAAGGCCGCCTTTCCCGTATCTCTGTTCGGGGCATCGCCCTGGCTTTTACGCCT